>JAIVGV010000272.1 GCA_020201365.1 Acidobacteriota bacterium | reverse complement strand
GTCGCCGTCGCGCCGCAGCGGAACGCGCCGTTCACGCCGCTCGTCGTCGGCGTCGCGGGCGACCCGCTCTCGCAGGGGCGCGCGCTACTTGAGCGCGGCTACGTCACCGAGGCGATCCGCGAGCTGAACGTCGCCGCCGTGACGGGCACGAACCTGATCGAGGCGAACAACCTGCTCGGTCTCGCGCACGACCAGCGCGGGATGCACAAGGAGGCGCAAGGGTATTACGAGCGCGCCCTCTCCGTCGCGCCCAACGACGCGCGCGTGCTCAACAACCTCGGCTACTCGCTCTACCTCGACGACCGCTATCGTGAAGCGCTCTCGAAGCTCAAGCTCGCCGCGCGCCTCGACCCCGCGCGCCCCGAAATCTTCAACAACCTCGGCTTCGTCTATGCGCGGCTCAACAAGTACGACGACGCGCTCCGCAACTTCGCGCGCGCGGGCGGCGAATTCTACGCGCGCTGGCAGGTGGCGACGCTCCTCGAATCAGCCGGGCGCGACCTCGAAGCCATCAAGCACTTCGAAGCCGCGCGCCGCATCGACCCCGCCTCGACCGACGTGCTGCGCCGCCTCGTCAACCTCTACAACCGGACGGGTCAGCGCGACAAGGCGGAAGCCGCCGAGCGCGCCCTCGACCGACCCAAGACGAAGGCGGGCTCTTCGAGCGGCTGAGCGAAACGAGGAGGTCGGAACGGCGAACGACGAAGGCGTGGCCACTCTAGCCGAGTGGCCACGCCTTCGTCGTTCGCCGTTCCTAGTTCTGCCTTTTCCTCAGGCGCGCCGCGTGAGGTTGTAGTCGCGCAAGCGTCGGTAGAGCGTCGAGGGCGAGATGCCGAGGATTTCGGCGGTCTTGCCGCGGTGCCAGTTGGTCTGCTCGAGCGCGGCGAGGATCTGCTGGCGCTCGACCTCGCGCAGCGGCGGCGTCGTCGCCGACTGACCCGGCGCCGCGGCGACGCCCGCGTAGGCGAAGGCGGGCGCGCCCGCCGGGGCGACGATCTCCGGCGGAAGCTCGGCGCGCGTGATGCGGTTGTCGTTCGAGAGCAGCACGGCGCGCTCCAAGACGTTTCGCAACTGACGGACGTTGCCGGGCCACGAATAAGATCGCAGCGCGTCCATCGCGTCCGCGGCGATCTCCGGCGAGTTGTGGCTGGCGAGATCGCCGAGGAGCCTGTGGGTGAGCGGCTCGATGTCTTCGGGGCGCTCGCGTAAAGGCAGGAGGTTGATCTGGAAGCCGTTGATGCGGTAGAGCAGGTCGGAGCGGAAGCTGCCGTCGCCGGTCACCTGATTGATGTCGCGGTTCGTCGCCGCGATGATGCGGACGTTGACCTGAACTTTGCGGACGGCGCCGACGCGGTAGAAGGTCTGCGTCTCAATCGCCCGCAGCAGCTTCGACTGCAAAGGCGCGGGCAGCTCCGTCACCTCGTCGAGAAAGAGCGTGCCGCCGTCCGCCAGCTCGAACAGACCGAGCTTGCGCGACTTCGCGCCCGAAAACGCGCCCGCCTCGTAGCCGAACAGCTCCGACTCCAACAGCGTCTCCTGAAACGCCGCGCAGTTGAGATCGACGAACGAGCCCTCGCAGCGCCGCGACAGCCTGTGGATCGCGTGCGCGATCAGCTCCTTGCCCGTGCCCGACTCGCCCGTGATGAGCACGGACGTGTCCGACGGCGCGACGCGCTCGACGAGGTGCATCACGTCGCGCATCGCCTCGGAGACGAAAGTGATCTCCGGCGCGGCGTTCTTGCGCTCGATCTGCGCGCGCAGCCGCTGGTTGTCAACGCGCAGCCTACGCTTCTCCGCCGCCTGCTTCACGAGCGCGTCGAGTTCCGTGATGTGGTAGGGCTTCGAGAGGTAGTCGTAGGCGCCGAGCTTCATCGCCTCGATCGCCGTCTCGACCGTCGCGTGCCCGGTGAGCATGACGACTTCGGGCGGGTTCGGTCGCTGGTGGACGCGGCGCAGCAGCTCCATGCCGTCCATGCGCGGCATGGAGATGTCCGTCAAGAGCACGTCCACGTTCGACTCTTCGAGGAGTTTCAGAGCCGCCTCGCCGTCCGCCGCCACGCGCACGTCGTGACCCGCGCGCTCCAGCTCCTTCTGCAAGACGAGGCGCAGGTTCGCCTCGTCCTCCGCCACCAGAATCCTCGCACGCGGCGCTTCGCTCAAGACTCTTTTCCGTCCCCTTCCGCAGTTTCGCCCACGAGCGCGGGCAGCGTCACCGTGAACGTCGTCCCCTTGCCGACGACCGACTCGACCGAGACGGTCCCGCCGTGCTCCGTCACGATACCATAACAGACCGCCAACCCAAGACCCGTGCCGCGCCCGATCTCCTTCGTCGTAAAAAACGGATCGAAAATCTTGGCGAGGTTCTCCGGCGGGATGCCGACGCCCGTGTCGCCGACTTCGATACGGACGCCAGCCGCGCCCTCGTTGCGCGCCCGCACCGCGACCGACCCGCCCTCCGCCGTGGCGTCAATCGCGTTCTCCGAGAGGATGATGACGGCTTGCTGCAGCGCGCCCGCGTCGCCCGACACCGGGCGCAGATCGTCGGCGACTTCGGTCTTGATCTCGACGCGCTTGCCGCCGCGCCTCTGGTGGCGCAGCAGCCGCGCCGCCGCGTTAATCACCTGCGCGAGCGAGGCGGGCGAGAACTGACCCGCGCGGTTGCGGCTGAAGTCCAGCAGCCCGTTCGTGATTGACTTGCAGCGGAACGCCTCCGAGCGGATCAGCGCGAGGTACTCGCGCAAGTCCTCGGCGTCCTTCGACTCGCCGAACGCGCCCTCCTTCACCCGCGTCTCCAGAGCCTCCGCGCACGCCGCGATGGTCGCCAGCGGGTTGTTGATCTCGTGCACGACCCCGGCGGCGAGCCGACCGACCGCCGCCAGCTTCTCCGCGCGCGCGACCGCGCGGTTCGCCTCGACGCGCGCCGTGATGTCTTCGCCGACCGTGATGACGTGCGTCACGACGTCGCCGTCGGCGCGCATCGGGATTTTGCTCACGAGCCAGTGCCGCGTCGTGCCGTCCGGCTGCGCGCTCTCCTGCTCGATGCGATCGATCTCTCCGGTCTCGAAGGCCCGCGCGAACTCGCGCCCTAAGACCTCGCGCGGCTGGCGCGTCAGCAGCTCGAAGATGTTTCGCCCCAACGCCTCCCCGCGCGGCACGCCCTGTCCGCCCAGCTCGCGGTTGCGGTTCCACGCGACGATCCGGTAGTCGCGATCCACCGCGTAGAGCGACAGCGGCAGGCTGTCAATGATCGCCTCCGTGAACTTCCGCTGCGCGACCGCCTCCGCCGTCTGCCGCTCCACCTCGCGCGCGAGACTCACCGAAGACGCGCGCGCCGCCTCGTACAGCGAAGAGATGTGCGCCGCCAGCGCCGCCTGCTGCGCCGCCGCGTCAACGAGACGGCTCTCCGTCTCGCCGCACGCCTCGCGGCTGTCGTAGGCGACGACGAGCGCGCCGACCGCGCGACCGCCGAACCTCACCGGCGCGGCGTACTCGACGGCGTGCGCCGCGTCGCGCACCAAAAACTTCTCCGCGCCTTCGATCAGCTCCGCCGCGGCTGGCGACGACGCGAGCCACGCGCGCAGACGCCCGACCTCGACGAGCCCCGCGCCTTCCGCGCTCCCCTCGCGATCAAAGACGCACGCCGCGATCTCCGCGGGCGAGTCGTCCGCGCCGCGCCCGCCGCGAGTCGGACTGCGCCGACCGCCTGAAGCCCCCTTTTCATCCTCCGCCGGGGGCACGAGCACGGCGGCGCACAGCGCGGCGTTCGCCGCCTCGTAGGTCGCGCCCGCCACGCGGCGGACGACCTGCGCCGGTTCGAGCGCGACGAGCAGCCCGCGTCCCAAGTCAGCCAAAAAACCAAGCTCGCGGTTGCTCCCGACGAGCGCGCGCTCGCGCTGCGCCGCTTCCAGATGAGACGAGACCCGCGAGACCAGCTCGCCGCGCGGGGCGGACTTCCCCACGAAATCGTCCGCGCCAGCCGCGAACGCCTCGACCTTGCTCGCCTCGTCCTCGCGCGCCGAGACGACGACAATCGGCAGCCGCTTCGTCGCCTCCTGCGCGCGCAGCAGGCGGCACAGCGCGAGCCCGTCCACGCCCGACATCTCCACGTCGAGCAGGATCAGATCGGGCGGCTCCTTGTGCAGCGCCCGCAGCGCCGACGGCGCGTCCTGCGCCGCGACGACGCGGTGACCTTCCGTCTCGAACGTCTCGCGCAGGCGCGCGCGCGCCCGCTCGTCGTCGTCAACGACGAGCAGCGTCGCGTTCAGGTGTTTGCGGAGCGCGGATGCGGGCATGATTTTGACGGCGCGGACGAGTCCTTCGTGCCCATTGACGATTGAAAGCGATTGCGCGCGCGCATGTCAAGATTAGTAGGCGGTAGGCGGCAGGCAGCAGGAAGAAAGAAGGCAGTTAAGACTGAGCTAATTTAAGCCCACGCCTTAACTGCCTTTTTGTCTTCTAACTGCCTACCGCCTACTCGTGTCAGTTTATCGCCGTCGTGGCGAGATCGTCCGCGAGGGGCTCGGTGACGGGCTCGGGCGGGAGCGCGGGTCGGGCGCGGCGGCGCTTGTGATCGGACTTGACGGAGTACATCGCCTGATCGGCGGCGATGAGCAGGGCGCTTAAAGATTCGCCGTCCTCGCCGAAGCGCGCCGCGCCGACGCTGATGCCGACGCGCGCGTGCGCCTCCGGGTGGACGCGCAGCGAGAAGCGCGAGATGGCGCGCTCGATCCTCAGTCGCAAATCCGCGACCTGCGGCTCGGTCAGCTCCTGGACGACGGCGACGAACTCGTCGCCCGCGTAGCGCGCGAGGAAGTCGTACTCGCGTAGCTGATCCTGTAGCAGTCGCGCGATCTCGCGCAGCATCTGGTCGCCGATCTGATGACCGAAGGTGTCGTTGACCTGCTTGAAGTCGTCGAGATCGAGCATGACGACTTGGAAGCTCGCGCCCGTCCGTTTCGCGCGCGCCTCCTCTTCCTCGTAGCGGATGTGGAGCGCGCGGGCGTTCGGCAAGCCGGTGAGCGCGTCGGTGAGCGCGTTCGACTCGGTCTCGGCGTGGTGGAGGGCGTGCGCGAAGGCGTCGGAAGCGAGGCGCGCGACGGTGTCGAGCAGGCGCTGGTGATCGTCCGTGTACTGATCGAGCGACGCGGAATAGACGGCGATGACGCCGAGCAGCCGCTCGTCTTTGACTAACGGCAGCGCGACCATGGAGCGGTAGCGCTCGCCCGCGGGCAGCGCGAGGTCGCGGAAGTCGAGCATCGGATCGAAGGCGCTCGCGGCGCGGCGGTTCGCGAGGACGAAGCCGATGACGCCCTCGCCCGGCGCGACGCAGCGCTCGCGCAGCAGCTCCGCGTTGCGGCCGGTGACGTGCGTGACGGTCGCGTAGTTCTTGAGCGGGTCGTAGAGGTAGATGGCGCAGGTGTCGAACGGGACGACGTGCCCGACCTTGTTGACGAGCGCGGCGCAGCGATCCTCCACGTCGAGCGACGCGCCGAAGGCGTGCGCGATCTCGTAGAGCGCGTACACCTCGCGGTGCGCGTTCTTGATCTGTTCGAGGTAGTCGGGCGGCGCGAAGTGCGGGTGCGTGGGCGACAAAACGGCGGAGCCCTCTTCGACGAGCGCGCGCGCGTCCGCTTCCGAGTTCGTGAAGCCGTGCTGGTCGAGACCGCGCTCGGTGATCTCCCTCTCGAACTCCGGCAGATGTTTTAAGAACAGCTCGACGACCTGCGGATCGAAGTGCGTGCCCGCGCCGCGAATCAGGAGCGCGCTCGCCTCGTCGAGCGAGAGCCCGCGCCGGTAGGGGCGGTCTTCGCGCACGGAGTCGAAGCAGTCCACGACGGCGAAGATGCGCGCCGTCCACGGAATCTCCTCGCCGCGCAGCGCGTCCGGGTAGCCGAGCCCGTCCCAGCGCTCGTGGTGGTGGCGGACGATCGGCGTGACGGGGTACGGGAAATCAATCCGTTCGAGAATCTGCGCGCCGACGGTCGTGTGCACCTTCATGCGCTCGAACTCGGCGGCGGTGAGCTTGCCCGGCTTGTTGAGGATGTGATCGGGGACGGCGAGCTTGCCGATGTCGTGCAGCAGCGCGCCCGCCTTGAGCGCCTCGATGTCGTTGTGCGAGAGACCGAGAATCTTGCCCATCCCGGCGGCGTAGATCTGCACGCGGCGGACGTGGCAGTGGGTCGTCTGATCCTTCGCGTCAATCGCGGTGGCGAGCGCCTCGACGGTGGCGAGGTGTAGGCGAGCGAGTTCTTCCGCCTCGCGCGACTTCTCGCTCATGCGCTCGAAGTAAATCTTGTAGGTCGTAAACGTCGCGGCGATGACGGGGAGACTCAAGAGGACGTAGAGCAGACCGAGCGTCTGGATCGCCTGATACATGAGCCCCGCCGCGACGGCGGCGACGAAGAAGGCGCAGGAAGTCCAGAGGTACTGATCGTGCCAGAACTTGAAGACGGAGCGGCGCGTCTTGAGCGCGTAGAGCGCGCCGATGAGCGCGCCGTTGGTGAGGTAGTGTGCGACCGCCATCGCCGAGAGCGCGACGAGTAGTTGTTCGAAAGCCGGCGTCGTCGAGCCGACCGCGGCGCGCGTGTAGCCGTAGCAGTTGGCGAGTGTGGCGTAGAAGGCGGAGGAGGAGGCGAGCACGGTGAGCGACATCGTGGCGGGCGAGAAGAGCCAGGAGGTCGCGCGCTTGTGCGTGCGCAGCGAGTTGACCGATGAGTCGAGCGCGGCGAGCAGGACGGCGGCGGGCGTGCCGAGCAGGATCGCGCCGAGGAAGACGAAGGCGTCGCCCGCGGTGATGCAGGCGTTCGTGTTGGGGAGGCGTATGCGCAGGAAGGTGGAGACGACGACGAAGCTTGAGAGCGCGAGCAGCTCCAGCCCCTGCGCGGGCGTGAAGGCGAGCACGCGTGAGAGAGCCCACGCGACGATGAGGGCTCCGGCGCAGACGGACGCGAGCCAGTAGGCGCGCGCCGCGCGGCTGAAGTCCGACATCTTTATGAAACCCACCTTACACCCTCCGGGAGTGCGGAAGTGTCGAGACGAATGACGGCGATCCGCCGGGACTGAAACGAGCGTCAGGTACTTCGCGACCCGGCGCGCGGCGCTCGCGACGGTTGTCGGTCGCGGCGGCGCGTCGGGTCAGTCGAAAGCGGCGCGGGATGCCTCTCATAAGCCTTGCGCCTCGCGCGGCGCGCGTGTGCGAAAGTGCCGACGTTGAAAACGGGCGCGGGGGCAAACCGCCTCCCGTTTTCAACGTCGGCAGGGCAAGCGGCGAGCGCGTGGCACTCGCTCGCCGGACGGGGGTGAGTAGCGGAGTCTGAGCTGCGGGAGATCGCGTCACGTTCCTCGTTAAACCGTTTCTTCTCGTGCGCATCGCCTCGCGCCCTTCGTGAGTCGTCTGCTCGCCGCCGTCCGAATCTTGTGCGGCTGCGGGAGCCCTGTGCGGAGGGTTCCCGCGAAGCGCCTGCACGCTTCACTAGCCGCACGCTTCGTCATTAACAACCCGTATGCCTCGACTCCCGCCGCTTCTCTTCCTCGAAAACCTCGCTTTTTCCGGCATTAATTGTACGGCGACAGACGCCCATGCTCTGATCGGCACAGCCCCACGTCACGTTGACAGGTCAGCGTGAACGCGACCCGTCAGCTTGCACGCGATCCTAATCCGGCGCGCGACAGAGGGCGGCGCGTTGACAACGACGCTGGCGCGGGGGCACTCTGCATTCACTTTTTTCGGGCGGGACATTTTCGGTGATGGCGACGAGAGACAAGCGCGACGCGCGCGCGCCGACGGTCGGCTACGCGGAGCTGCTGCGGCGCAACCGCCCGTTCCGGCTGCTGTGGCTGGGGCAGGTCGTGAGCCAGCTCGGCGACTGGTTCGACACCATCGCCGTGATGACGATTGTGCTGCGCCTGACCGGTTCGGGGCGCGCCGTCGGCTTGATCTTCGTCACGCGCTTTCTGCCGAGCGTCGTCATCAGCCCGCTCTCCGGCGTCGTCGCGGACAGGTTCAACCGCCGCCATATCATGATCGCGTCAGACCTCGTGCGAGCGGTCGTCGTGCTCGGCTTCCTCGCGGTGCGGCGACCCGATCAGGTCTGGATGATCTACGCGCTCACCGTTCTGCAACTCACCTTCTCGACCTTCTTCGAGCCCGCGAAGTCCGCCTCGATCCCTTCGCTCGTCGAGCCGCGGGAGATCGTCGCGGCGAACGCGATCACGTCGGTCACGTGGTCTGCGATGCTCACGCTCGGCGCGGCGGTCGGCGGCTTCGTGACCGGCTGGGTCGGCACGGACGCCGCGTTCGTGATTGACTCGCTCACCTACCTCGCCTCCGCCGCGCTCATCTTCCGCATCGCGATGCCGAAGCGAGCGGCGCGACCGAAACGGAAGCTCACACTTACCAAGGCGCTCGGCATCACCGACACGCTCGAAGGCATGAGGTACGTGCGCGCGCGACCGCGGCTCGTCGCGTACCTCGCCGTGAAGCCCGCGTGGGGCGTGGGCGGCGGCGTCATGACGCTGCTCGCGGTCTTCGGCGAAAAAGTTTTTCCGGTCGCGGGCAAAGCCGCGCTCGGCATCGGCGCGCTCTACACGGCGCGCGGCATCGGCACGGCTGTGGGACCCGTGCTCGCCCGCCGCGTCGGCGGCGAGACGCGCCGCGCGTTGCAGAAGAGCATCGGGCTCGCGTTCCTCGTCGCGGGCGTCTTCTACGCGGCGTTCGGCGTCGCGCCGACGCTCGCCGTCGCGCTCGTCATGCTCGCGATAGCGCACGCGGGCGGGAGCGTGCTGTGGGTCTCTTCGACGGCGCTCCTGCAGGTTTCGGTCGAGGACGAGTTTCGCGGTCGCGTCTTCGCGGCGGAGCTGGCGCTGATGACGCTCGCGATGGCGGCGTCGAACTACGTGACCGGAGAGCTGCTCGATCCAATCGGCTACTCCCCGCGCGTCGTCGCGGCGGGCACGGGTCTCTTCTTCCTGCTCCCCGGCGTCGTCTGGTTCGCCACGACGCGCTGGTGGGACAAGGGCGAGACTGCCCTGCGCGAGCACGCGGCGCACACAGACGAATTGCGCGCGGACGAGACGGCGACGCACGGCAACGTCGTCGAGCAGGTTCACTTGACGGCTGAATGACGCGCCGCCCGGTCGTTTGTGAAACCGGCCCGCCGTCCGCTATCATCTGCCTTCAACATTCACCGGACGACTCGCACACGCCCTCGCAAAACGGGAGACCGCGTGAGCCGCCCACGCCCAAGCCACAAACCGAAACCCGAACGGAGAAATTCTGATGCGCTTGAGAAATCTCTTCTCGTCTCTCGCCCTCGTCGCGCTGCTCGCCTGCGCCGCCGTCGCGGCAGCTGCCGATGCGCCGCGCGACCGTCTCTCGATTGATCTCCTCCTCGACTGGGAGTACGTCCAGTCGCCGCAGATCGCGCCCGACGGCTCGCAGATCGTTTACACGCGCCGCTGGACTGATAAGGTCAACGACACCTACGTTGACGAAGTCTGGATCATGAACGCCGACGGCTCGCACAACCGCTTCTTCGTCAAAGGCTCGCAGCCTCGCTGGTCGCCCGACGGTCGCCGCATCGCCTACGTCTCGCAGGGTCAGCCCGCCGGCGGGCAGATCTTCATCAAGTGGCTCGACTCGCCCGGCGAGACGCAGATCACGCACCTCGAACGCAGCCCCGGCAACTTGCAGTGGTCGCCCGACGGCAAGCACATCGCCTTCACGATGAACGTGCCCGCCACGCAGCAGTTCAAGATCACGATGCCGCAGCGCCCGCCGGGAGCGAAGTGGGTTGACGCGCCGCGCGTCGTTGACCGGCTCGACTACCGCTCGGACGGATCGGGCTGGCGTCCCGAAGGCTACAACCACATCTTCGTCGTCTCCGACGACGGCGGCACCCCGCGCCAGCTCACGCAGGGCGACTACAACGAGAGCGCGCCCGCGTGGACGCCCGACGGCGAGACGATCCTGTTTACGTCGCTGCGCCAGCCCGACGCCGAGTACGTCTTCCGCGAGTCGGAGATTTACGCGGCTGACTTCAAGTCCGGGCAGGTGCGCGCGCTCACCGACCGCAAAGGTCCCGACAGCAACCCGAAGGTCTCGCCCGACGGAAAATTGATCGCCTACACGGGCTTCGATCAGACGGACGACACCTACCGCATCAACAAGCTCTACGTGATGAACGCCGACGGCTCGAACAGGCGACTCCTGACGGGCGACTTCGACCGCGCCATCGGCGAGGCGGAGTGGGCGCGCGACGGGAGCGGCGTCTATTTCGTCACCGAGGATCGCGGCACGGACAACCTCTGGTTCGAGTCGGTGCGCGGCGGCGCGCCGCGGCAAGTGACGCAGGGCACGCACCAGTTCCGCCTCGGCTCGGTGAGCGAGAACGGCACGGTCGCGGGCACGCTCACCACGCCGCAAGCGCCCGCCGACGTCGTCGTCTTCAACCTCAGGCAGCCCGCCGCGATCAAACAGCTCACGCACGTCAACGCAGACCTGCTCGAAGGGCGCAAGCTCGGCGCGGTCGAGGAGGTCTGGTACGACTCCGTGGGCGGCAAGAAGATTCAGGGCTGGATCGTCAAGCCGCCCGACTTCGATCCGTCGAAGAAGTACCCGCTGATTCTTTACATCCACGGCGGGCCGCACTCGATGTACGGCGTCGGCTTCAACTTCGAGTTCCAGAACCACGCCGCGAACGACTACGTCGTGCTCTACACCAACCCGCGCGGCTCGACCGGCTACGGCGAGGCGTTCGGCAACGCCATCAAGAACGCCTACCCCGGCGACGACTACACCGATCTCATGAACGGCGTGGACGAAGTCGTCAAGCGCGGCTACATAGACACCAACAACCTCTTCGTCTGCGGCGGATCGGGCGGCGGCGTGCTCACGTCTTGGATCGTCGGGCACACCGACCGCTTCGCCGCGGCGGTCGTGATGAAGCCGGTCGTGAACTGGTACTCGTTCGTCGGCACGACCGACTCGTCTTCGTGGTACTACAACTTCGCGAAGCTCCCTTGGGAAGACCCCGCGGAGCACCTGCGCCGCTCGCCGATCACCTACGTCGGCAACGTCAAGACGCCGACGATGGTCATGGACGGCGAGCTAGACCTGCGCACGCCCATCGAACAGACGGAGCAGTACTACCGCGCGCTCAAGCTCCGCCACATCCCGACGCTCATGGTGCGGCTCCCGGACGAGTACCACGGCTTCAACGCAGACTTCACCAACCGCCACCCCTCGAACCGCATCGCGCAGATTCTTTATTTGCGCGGCTGGTTCGACAAATACAAGCGCCGCGCGGGTCAGGGCGCGGTCGCGGGCACGCAGCAGTAAGGCTAAACAAACGTGAGTCAGTCCCGCGTGCGGACGCGCACGCGGGACTGACTCGCATTCATCGAAAGGCTCACGATGGACTTCGGCTTGAACGGTCGCGTCGCGATAGTCGCCGCCGCGAGCCGCGGCATCGGCTACGCGGCGGCGCGGGAGCTGGCGCGCGAGGGCGCGAGGGTCTTCCTGTGCTCGCGCGACGAGGCGCGCGCCGTCGAGGCGGCGCGAAAGATCGCGGAGGAGACGGGGACGCGCTGCGTCGGCGTCGCGGCGGACGTGACGAAAGATGAAGACGCCGAGCGGTTCGTCGAGACGGCGCGCGGCGGCGACGGGAGCGTGGACATCTGCGTGACGAACGCGGGCGGGAGTCCGGCGACGACGTTCGCGACGACCGATCTCGATCAGTACCGTCGGGCGTTCGAGCTGAACGCGCTCTCGGCGGTGAGGCTCGCGCGATTGGTTGTCCCTCGGATGCGCGAGCGGCGTTGGGGTCGCGTCATTAACGTCACTTCGATCTCCGTGAAGCAGCCGATTGACGGTCTGCTTTTATCGAACACCGTGCGCGCGGGGCTGACGGGCTGGGCGAAAACGCTCTCGACGGAGGTGGCGGCGGATGGCGTGACGGTTAACAACGTCGCGCCCGGCTGGACGCTCACGGAGCGGCAGGCTGAGGTCGCGGAGTCGCGCGGTCGCGCCGAGGGCAAGACGAGCGAGGAGATGATCGCGGGTTGGGCTTCGCAGGTTCCGCTGGGGCGGATGGCGCGCGCCGAGGAGATCGCGGCGGCGGTCGCCTTCCTCGCCTCCGAGCGCGCGTCTTACATCACGGGCGTCACGCTGCAGGTTGACGGCGGCTGGGTGCGTAGCATCTTCTGACACGCGAGGTTCGTTCGACGTGACGAAGACTCAGACTCGAACTAAGATGCGACTCGTCTGCGTCGCCTGCGCGCTCGCGCTCGCCGCGTCGTCGTCGTCAGCGACGGGTCGCGTCGTCCGTTCACAAAAGCGCGGCGCGCGTCAAGAAAAGATGAAGGCTGATGACGACAACCTGATCGAGGTGCGGCGCGCGGCGCACGATTTCGCCGTCACTGATTTCGACAACATGGAGTGGCGTCGCGCGCGCGCGGTAAAGATCGGGCGCTACTGGTCGGGCGAGGTCGCGCCGCGCGAGCGCCGGGCGGAAGCGCGCTTGCTATGGACGGACGCGGCTCTCTACGTGCGCTTCGACGCGCCGCAGGGCGAGCCGCGCGTCGCGAGCGAGAAGCCGCGCACGGACGCGAAGACGCTGGGCTTGTGGGACAGGGACGTGTGCGAGCTGTTCGTCGCGCCGAACGCGGACGAGCCCGAACGCTACTACGAGTTCGAGGTCGCGCCGACGGGCGAGTGGCTCGACGCACGGATTCATCAGATGCCGGACAAGCGCGAGTCGGATTTCGAATACCACTCCGGCGCGACCTTCGCCGCGCGTTCTTCCGAACATTCGTCGGTGCTGGCGATGCGCGTGCCCTGGTCTGCCCTGGGCGGCGCGCCGCGCGCCGGGGCGCGTTGGCGCGCGAACCTCTACCGCTGCGTCGGCAAAGACCCGGCGCGCGGCTACGTCGCGTGGCAGCCGACGCTCACGCCGCAGCCGAACTTCCACGTCCCCACGAAATTCGGCTGGCTGCGCTTCAAGTAAGCAGGGACGGGGGCGCGCGACGCGAGAGGGAGAGGCGATTCGTCGCCTCTCCCTTTTCTTGCTCGTCGGACTTCGGGCTCACTTGAGCTCGCTCAGGTAGCCCTCGTAGCGCGCGCGATCCGCGTCGCCCATCTCGACGATGCGGACGCCGACGAGGTAGCCGGTCTCTTCCGATTCGGGCGGGAGCTGCTCGTAGCGGACGGGCGAGGCTAAGAGTTCGACGTGACCCGACGGGTGTTCGAGCCGCAGGCGCAGGGTCGAGGCGGTGATGTAGCGATCGTTGATGCGGACGGCGGGCGTGACGATGGCGATACCGCTCGCGGAGAGATCGCGCGTGTAGGCTTCGAGCGAGGGCGCGCGCCGGTTCGCGGCGGCCGCTTGCGTCTCGTAGAGCGAGACGGTGCAGCGCAGGCGCAGGCGCAGGCGCGGCGCGCGTCGCCGCTCAGCGACGAGCGCGCGCAGCCGACTCGCGAGTTCTCGCAGCAGCTCCGCCACGCCCCCAATGTGAGCCGACGCGCACGCCCGCGTCAAGTGCGTCGGCGCGGGTCGCACGCGCGCGCGATCAGTTGCCGTCGCGCAGCGTCAGCTCGGCGTTCGTCGTCAGCTTGGCGCGGACGGTGACGCGCAGGGCGCGCGCCGCGTGGGCTTTGATCTCGTCGGGCGTGAGCGTCTGCCCCTGCGAGCCGCCGGGCGGGAGCGCGAAGACGAGGTAGTCGCCGGGCGGGAGCTCCATCTCGAACTTGCCGGACATCTCCGAAGCGACCTGCGACTGACCGTCGGGCGTCTGCCACTTCGCCGCGTCCGCTGGCACGGCGAAGATGTTGGCGGCGAGCACGGGCTTGCGCTCCGCATCGGTCAGCACGCGCCCCTTGAGCGTGCCCGTCCCCTTCGCGAGCACGACGCGGACGCAGCGCAATGTCGCGCCCGCCTCGACGCGCAGCGGCTCGCGCGTCAGGTCTGTGCCGTTGCAGGTCATCGCCTTGACGTAGTACTCGCCGCCCTCCTCGTCCGCCGCGCCGACGCTCAGGAAGTAGCGCCCCGGCGAGAGACCGCCGATGGCGAACTGACCGTCGAAGTACGTCCCGCCGTCGTCCTCCGCCGACGCCGACTCGCCGACCTTCACGGCGCGCACGTTGACGTAAGACGGCTCGCCCTTCCCGCCCTCGAACAGAATCGTGCCCGCGACGAACGCGCCGCTCTCGAGCGCGATGTCGAGGTCGTCAACGTCCGCGCCCGCGATCTTCAACTGCTGCTCCTTGACGGTGTAGCGTTGCAGCGGCGCGCGGTAGCCCACGTCTTCGTCGCCCTCCTCCTCGTCGTCCGCCGCGGGCGTCGGCTTCGGCGTCGCGCGCGGCTGCGGCGTGAGCAGTTCGGTCGCGTCAACGTCGGCTGCGGGGCGCACGGTGATCACGTAGTCGCCCGCCGGGATTTCGCGCAGCGTGAAGCGCCCGCGCTCGTCCGTCACGGCGTCGGGCATCGCCGCGGCGTAGCCCGCGAGTTCGGGCGGCGCGTTGGCGTCGGAGACGGTGACGCGCGCGCCCGCGACGGGCTTCGAGTTCGCGCGCGAGCGCACCCTGCCCGCGACCGTGTGCAGCTCGCGCTCGACGATTGAGACGTCCGCGCCCTCGCGCTCCTCGCCCGCGCCGACGCTGAGCACGGTCGCCGCGCGGATGTCGGTCGCCGAAGGGTAGTAGGTGGAGAAGAGCGCCCCGCCGCCCCCCGCGTACAGAGCCGCGCTCGCGCGCCCCATCCCGGCGTCGCCGTGTAGCACCAACTCCGTGACGCCGACGACGTAATCGCCGGGCGCGAGCGCGGTGAAGCGATAGACGCCGCGGTCGTCCGCCTGCTCGGTCGCCTGCGCGCGCGCGAGCTTGCCGCCCGTCTTGCGGTAGAGGCTCACCGAAGCGCTCACGGCGGGCGAGCCGTCTTCGTAGGTGACGCGCCCGGAGATCGCGCCGCCGCGCCGCGCCCTGACGGTCACCTCGGCGTCGGTCGCGGCGTCAACTACTACCTCATCGAGATATTTTTTGACCTCGGCGAGACCGCCCCAGCCGACCGTCATCGGCGTCGAGTCAACGGCGGCTACGGTGGTCAACCCGAAGCTAAACGGCGTGAGCACGCCGGGCGCGAAGACGGCGACGAAGTAGCGCCCCGCGCGCACGCCCTTGAACTCGAACTCGCCGCGCGCGTTCGTCAGCCCCTGCGCCGCCACGCCCGCGCCCGGCGTCGAGTTCTCCAGCACGAGCATGACGCGCGCGCGCCTGACGGGTCGCCCCGTCTCCTCGAAGACCGCGCGCCCGCGCACGGTCGAGTTGCCCGGCGGAGCCGCCTCGTCGCTCTTCACCAAGACCATGTCGCCGCCGCTCTCGACGACAACGCGCCCGGAGACCGGCTGCTGCGCCGCGGCGTGCGTCGCGCAGGCGGCGAGCGCGGCGGCGGCGACGATTAAGAGCGACGGGATGCGGCGGGAGGCGCGGAGGGCGTGCGGGGCGTGCATGTCGGTTCGTCCGTCCGTTCGGAAGTTATTTCGCGTCGGCGTCTTCGGCTCCTCGTCGTTAGACGCCGCGCGCGGCGAGGTTGTTCCGTCGGATGCGTGTTAGCGGCTGGCGGGTTCGCCCGCGGGCGGGGGTCGGAGGCTCGCGACGAGCGCGAGGATCGAGAGCCCCCACGCGACGCCCTTGACGACGGCGACCGCCGCGCCCGATCTCGGGCGCGGGGTCCGCGACGCCGTGCGCGTTCGCGTACAACTGCCCGCAGAAGCTCGCGTAGCCCATCCCGCACGCGAAGCCCCACGCCGCGGCGAGGAATCTCTGACCGCCGCGCGCGTCTCTTCCGGCGCGCCACGCGCCGTAGATCAAGAGCGCGCCGATGATGTAGTCGTCGAAGAGCAGCGAAGGGTTCTCGCGCCAAGTGTGCCAGCGCCGGACGGTCTCTGCGAGCGGCGCGAGCACGCCGCCGACGTAGGCGAGCCAGCGCGCGAAGTTGCTCGTCATCCTCGTAATTATTGCGGAATGCGGAATGCGGATTAATTAGGACAAGAGCACGTTACGAAACGCAGCATCGTTTCTTCCTCAATCCTCAATCCGCAATCGGTAATTAGCTCTTCTTCTTGGCGGGCGGGTTGTAGGGCTTGCCGCCGTTGTCCTTCTCCTGGATGCCGGAGGCGTCCATGTAGAAGGAGATGCGCCCCGAGTGACCGTAGCGCGTGGGCTCGGCGTTCGCCTTGTAACTCTTGCCGTTCGACGCGACGGCGAGCGTGAGCGCGTAGCCGAGCGTGGGGAGCGCCGCGATGTCGTCGCGCAGGGAGAGGCGCATACTCGATTCAGACTGCGTGAGCGCGCCCAAGTCCGCGTAGCGACCGGCGTTCTGCGCGGCGTAGCTCGCCTCGGCGTTGGCGATCTTGATGAGGACGTTTCTGACCTCGGCGTGGTGGGTCTCCAAGCGCGCCTTGAAGAAGAACTCCTTGCCCTCGCGCGCGACGATGTCGTAGTTCTCGCGCGAGCCGACGAGCCACGCGCCGTTCACGCTAATGAGATCAATCGGCTCCTGCTGCGAGCCGGGCTCGGTGCTAATGCGCGCGAAGACGGTGGCGCGGTCGCCGCTGATCTGCTCGCCGCCGATGCCGATCTCCGCGGGCACGGCGTCGCCGAGCTTCTCGAACTCCGGGCGCAGCTCCTCGAACTCCTCGGCGCTCATCTGCTCGATCGCCGACTTGTAAACCGAGAGCGCCATCGCCTCGCGCACGCGCCGCTGGCGCAGCAGCGCGTAGAAGACGCGCACGGTCTCCGAAGGGGTCTGCGGGCGCGCGGGCGTCTGCGCAGTCGTCTGCGGTTGCCGGGCTTGGGTCGTCTGCGACTGCGGCGCGTTCGCCTGCGACTGCCGGGCGCGCGGCGAGGCGCAGTCGGTGAAGAGGAAGACGAGGAGCGTGCTCAGAAGAGCGGTGCGCGCGCGCGCGCGGCGAGGGTTTTTCGGGTACTGCATGATCGGCGGTTGTCCTTCGGGGAGTCTGGAGTGGCAGCAGGCGTTCAGGCGGCGCGCGCCTCCGTTCTCGCCGAACGTGCGACGCGCCGAGCGAGGAGAGATTATAGAGGATCGGGGGGAAACGATGAAAGGAAAACGATGAAGTCGGAACGACGAGCGACGAAGTGAAAGCGGTTGGCTTTCAGTTCGTCGCTCGTCGTTCCGACTTCATACTTTTCTTACAGCCGGCTCGTGTCCATCGGCGAAGGCGAAGGCGAGCCCGTCGAGCCGCGCCTCGGCGCGAGGATCATCTCGCGCCCGACGAAGTAGAGGAGCACGGTCAAGAGCGCGAACGGGATGAGCGCGTACAGGTCTGAGCCGTAGCCGTTGAAGAGCGGGTTGTTCGCCGTTGACCACTTCTCGAAGCCGGTCAAGCGGCTCGCCACCGACTCCTTGAGGTTCAAGAAGGCGTGGACGACGCCCGCGAGCGCGCCGCCCGCGATGTAGCCCGAAGCCAAAAGCACGCCCGCGCTCTTGTCGCCCTCCGCGACGAGCTGCTCCTCCGAGAGTTTCTTGTGCGCGAGCTTGCGTCGCAGGTACTTGTCAACGCCCAAGCGCACCATGCCCCCGACGAAGATCGGCGCGGACGTGGAGATCGGCAGATAGACGCCGACCGCGAAGGCGAGCGAAGGGATGCCCGACAGCTCCAGCACGATGGCGATGAAGACGCCGAGCAGAACGAGCCCCCACGGGAGCTGACCGCTGAGGATGCCCTTGATGATGTAGGACATCAGCGTCGCCTTCGGCGCGTTGTACTTCGTCACCGTGCCGCCGCCGGGTCGCTCGGTGATGACGCCGTTGATGCCGGGGTCGGAGAGATAGACGGCGGTGCCCTGCTGGTTGACGAGGTAGCGACCGACGGGACCCGCCGCCGTGTCCGTGTTGTGGCAGACGTAGTAGTCGTTCGTGTCGTTCACGCCCTCCGCCCCGCGCACCTTCTCCGTGTGCGGCTGCCCGCCCCGCTGCTCGCACTTCGTGGGGTCGAAGCGGTAGCTCGCAATCGCGCTGTAGTCCTTGTTGCCCGCGACCGGCACGTAAACCGTGGCTGACTGGTTGAGCCAGAGCAGGATGTAGCCGAGCACGAGTGCGGACGCGAGCGCGCCGACGAGGATCGCGATCTGCTGCGCCTTGGGGGTCGAGCCGACGAGGAAGCCGGTCTTCAAGTCCTGCGAGGTCGTGCCGCCGTTCGAGGCGGCGATGCAGACGATGCCGCCGATGGAGAGCGCCGTGACGAAGTAGGGCGGCGCCGTCCACTTGATGACGAGGAAGACGAGACAGGTCAAAAGAAGCGTCGCGACCGTCATGCCGGAGATCGGGTTGGAAGACGATCCGACTTCGCCCGTCAGACGCGATGAGACGGTGACGAACAAGAATCCGAACGCGACGATCAGGAGTGCGCCGAGCAGGTTGAAGCGGAGATTCAACTGCGGCGCGAGCATGATCACGACGAGCAGCAGGATGGTCCGATGATGTAGCCGACGCCGAGCAGCGCCGGGTTGTTCTCAATCGAGAGCGATCCCGCCTCGAACGGTTTGCCGAACTCCTTGGTCGGCACTTCCTTCCACGTCTTGAAAATCTGTTGGAGCGCGTAATAGACGAAGCCGATGCCGAAGCCCGCGATGATCGTCTTGCCGCCGATCGCCGCATCGTCCGCCGCCGCCGCCGTCGCCGGGTCTTCGTGCGCCGCCGCGCGCGATTCCTCCGAGGCGCCAGCCTTCAACACCTCGGCGCACGCAGTCCCTTCCGGGTACTTGAGGTAGCCGTGCTGCTGCACGATGAGCGCGCGCCTGAGCGGGATCATCATCAGGATGCCGAGCAAGCCGCCGAGCACGGCGACGAGCATGACGCGCGTGATCTCAAGGTCGAAGCCGAGGATCATGATCGCGGGCATCGTCACGCCGAGTCCGAAGGCGATTGACTCTCCGGCTGATCCGGCGGTCTGCACGATGTTGTTCTCTAAGATCGTCGCGTCGCGCAAGCCGAGCTTCGAGAGCACGCGGAAGAGCGTGATCGAGATGACCGCGACGGGGATCGAGGCGCTGACCGTCAGACCGACCTTGAGGACGAGGTAGAGCGACGACGCGCCGAAGATGACGCCGAGGATCGTCCCCATGACGAGCGGGATGGGCGTCAGCTCGCGCAGGTGCACGCGCGAGGGCAGGTACGGGCGGAACGCCGCGAGGTACGGGTTGTCGGGCTTCGCGCCGACGATGTCTGGAAACTCGTTCGTCTTCGCAACGGGGTCTTCGACAGTCGCCATCAGAAGTGACCTCCGACCTAAGAAGTTCGACTTAAAGCGGGGACGTGTTGGGGAGTAAATCGGCTGCTACTCTACAACCGAGCCCCGCAAAAATCAAAAGAAAACGGGGCGAAACAGGCTTGAATGCCGGACGATCCGGCGTTCACCGCAGAGACGCAGAGATCACGCGGAGAACCGCAGAGACTTCTCTTCTCCGCGCGACCTCTGCGACTGCTCTGCGCCTCTGCGGTGAATCTTACTTTCTCATCCACACCTCATTTGCTAAACTCCCGCCCGCAACTTCCCTTTCGCTTTCGCCGACAAACCACAACGGAGCCTTCAGCCGCCATGCACGCACGCACACTCTCGCTCGCGCTCGCCTTCGCCTTCCTGCTCTCGCCGCTCGACGCGCCCGCGCAGAAGCGACGCGTGACGCTCACCGCGCGCACGACTCCGGGCGCCGCCGCAAACGTCCCCGCGCCCGCGGACGTGCTCGGCTTCACGCCCGGCGACGACCGCAAGCTCGCGAGCTGGTCGCAGGTGGTCGAATACTTCCGGCGGCTCGACGCGGCGAGCGACCGCGTGAAGTTTGAAGAATTAGGTAAGACGACGATGGGCGCGCCGTTCGTCCTCGCCACGATCAGCGCGCCGGAGAACCTCGCGCGTCTCGACGAGTTCAGAGAGATTCAGCGGCAGCTCGCGGATCCGCGCACGCTCGGCGCGAACCCCGACCGCAAGGCGGCGCAGTTGATCTCGCGCGGGCGCACCGTCGTCCTCATCACCTGCGGCATACACTCGACGGAAGTCGGCGGCTCGCTCTCCTCGATGCTCATCGCGCACAGGCTCGCGTCGTCGAACGATCCTGAGATTCAGAAAATTCTGCGCGAGACGATCATCCTGCTCGTCCCGTCTTTGAACCCCGACGGCGTGGACATCGTGAAGCGTTGGTACGACCGCACGCTCGGCACGCCTTACGAGGGCACTTCGCCGCCGGAGCTTTATCACAAGTACACGGGGCACGATAACAACCGCGACTGGTACACCTTCACGCAGGTCGAGACGCAGTTGACCGTGGACAAGGTGCACAACGTCTGGCACCCGCAGATCGTCCACGACATACACCAGCAGGGCGAGAACGGCTCGCGCATCTTC
>JAIVGV010000406.1 GCA_020201365.1 Acidobacteriota bacterium | reverse complement strand
GGCGGAAGGTTTACGCCTCGCACAACGCCGACACGGGCTTCAACCCCGCCTCGCTCGTCAAGCTGACGACGACGCTGTACGCGCTGCGGCAGTTGGGACCCGACTACCGCTTCGTCACGCGCGTCTATACCGACGGCACGGTTGACGCGAAGTCGAAGCAACTCGACGGCAGCGTCTATCTCGTCGGCAACGATCCGTCGTTCACGGACTACGGCGCGGTCGTCGTGGCGCAGGAGCTGAGGGCGCGCGGCATCGAGAAGGTGCGCGACGGCGTGTACGCCTCGCCGACCTTCAGCTTCAACTTCAACGAGAAGCCCGACGACTCCGCGAAGAACGCCGCCGCCGTGATGAAGCTCGGGCAGAAGGAGACGGGAGTGGCGGACGAGCCGAAGGGGGCGGAGGCTTTCGTCGTCCACTCGAACCCGCTGCGCGAGATACTGCTCTACATGAACGCGCACTCCAACAACTTCGTCGCCGACCACATCGGCGCGCAGCTCGGAGGCCCCTCCGCCGTCACGCAGTTTCTCGTCAATGAGCTGAAGCTGCCGGCGGATCAGGTCTATCTCGAATCGAACTCGGGGCTCAACACGAACCGCATGACGCCGCGCGGGATCATCACGGTCGTGCGCGCGCTCTCGGAGGAAGCCGCGCGCCGCGGGATGAAGCTCGAAGACCTGCTGGCGGTGGCGAGCTGCGATCACGGCACGCTGCGCCGGCGCATGGAGGGCACGGGCTACGAGTGCGCCGTCGTCGGGAAGACCGGCACGCTGACGACGACCGACGGCGGGATGTCGAACCTCGCCGGGATAGTCGAGACGCAGGACGCGGGAGCCGTGCTCTTCGCCATCCTCGCGCAGGGTAACCGCATCTGGGAGCACAAGCAGATGGCGGATCAGCTCCTCGCCGAAGTGCTGCACGATCACCCGCCCGCGCCGGTCTTCGACCCGCAGGCGTCGAAGCGCACCCTGCTCCCTTCGGCTTCCCTGCGAGCCGAGCCGCAGTTGGCGACGCACCGCGCCGAGCCGGAGATGACCGAGCGCGAGAAGAAGGAAGAGGAGCGCGACGAGAAGTCTGACGCGAGGGAGGAGAAGACGAGCGCACGCGACGAGAAAGCGAGCCGCGACAAGGCGGCGACTAAATCGAAGGGCGAGGCGAGGGCAAACGCGGGATCGAGATCGAAAAAGAGCGCGCGCGCGCAGAGCGACAAACGATCTCAGAGCGACAGGCAGTCGCGCCGCAAGAGGCGTTAGCCTGTGTCGTTCAACCAGGCGGAGCACTCCCGGAAGCGGGCGCGTCTCCAATCAAGCCCTCCAGTGACGCGGTGAGATGCTACGACCGCTCTTGATCCCGCTGCTCGTCGCCCTCCTGCTGCCTCAGGCTGCGGCGCCGAAGAAGGAATGGGCCCCCTTGAAGTGGAAGGGGACGAGTTGCAGTCGGGATTCTTGAAGCAGCTTAGTCCGAAGGCAACACAGCACTGCCGTACCTGACGCAGGCGAGTCAGACTCTCTTCAAACCCGACCGCCAGTGTTGCCGCGCCCCGTCGTATTCGTCTCGCCTTCCGCGTTCTGCAGTTCCCACAGCAACAGGTTCTTCAGGAAAGCGTGGTGCGCGGCGAAGCGCGCGATGGCGAGACCGGCGAGACCGTCGCGGAAGCCGCCTTTGAGGACGTAGCTGCGGAGGAAGGCGGCGGGGGAGGCGGCGGCGATCTTGAGCGGCGAGGTGCGGCGTCCCTGCTCGTACATCTGTCGCGCGGCGAGCGGGGCGTAGCGCTCGCCGATCATGTGGTGGTGGTGCGCGGCGTCGCGGACGCTGTAGTGGAGGAGATCGCCGCGCAGGGTCGAGACGCGCGCGCCCTCGTCCACACGCAGGGACTCGTGGATGAAGGCTCCCTGCCAGCGTGCGCGCGAGCGCCGGTAGAGCCGGAGTTGGTGGTCGGGATACCAGCCGCCGCCGCGTATCCAGCGACCCATGTAGAAGGAGCGGCGCGCGACGCGGTAGCCGTCGGCGAGCTGCTCGTCGGGCGTGTAGAGCAGGTCTTCGACTGAGGCGCGCAGCTCGCCGGAGACGCGCTCGTCTGCGTCGAGGCTGAAGACCCAATCGTGTCGGGCAAGCTCCGCGGCGAACTGCTTCTGCCGGGCGAAGCCGAGCCACGGCTGCACGACGACGCGCGCGCCGCAGTCTTCGGCGATCTCGCGCGTCGCGTCCGCGGACTCCGAGTCAACGACGACGATCTCGTCAGCCCACGCGACCGACTCGCAGGCGGCGCGGATGTTCCCCTCCTCGTTGAACGCGATGATGGTGGCGCTGATCTTCAAGGCGATGATTCGGCGGCGGCGGCGCACAAGGGAACTCGCGTGCGAGGATACGAGGCGATCCGCGAGGCGTCAACAGGATTGAGTGAATAGGCTTGAGGTAGTTGCTTTGAGTTGAAGCGTAATGCTCGTCGCATTCACCGCCGCAGGCGCAGAGGGACGCGGAGGGGGCGCAGAGAAGAAGGGAGCGGATCGAGTGTGATCCGCCCCCTTCACCGTCTGTCTCTGAATATTTAGCGACCGAGCGGCGATTCGACGATGACGTTGTTGGCGCGCAGCGTCGTCGAGGTGGCGCGCTGGAGGTCTGCGAGCGCCTTGTTGTAGTTGGTCTCGGCGCGCAGTTGGGCGTTGCGCGCGTTGACGAGCTCGTTCTCGCGCTGGAAGAGGATGAAGGTGGTCGAGCGACCGACCTGGTAGAGCCGCTGCTCGCCCTGCAACTGTATCTCGGCGTTGCGCACCGCCTCGCGCGCGGCGATGACGACCTGCCGTGCCGTCTCGACCGCCTGCGCCGCGTCGCGCACCTCGACCTCGATCGCCTGATCCTGCGCGCGGATCGAAGCCTGCAACTGCTCCTTCAGGATGCGCTCGCCCGCGAGGTTCGCCGCCGCCGTGCGGTTGCGGAAAGGTAGCTGCACGGTGACGCCGACGACGACGTTGCGCGTCTGGAAGTTGAAGAGGTTCTGCAGAGTCTGCCCGTAGCCGCCGACGAACTGCGAGGGGACAGACGGGTTCTGCGTCGTCACGGTCGGCGCGGTCGCGGGCGCGAGCCCCTGCTGCGCGCGCAACGCGTTGATCTGCGAGAGCAGGAAGGCGCTCGAACTCGTCGTCGTCAGATCGGCGTTGATGATCGGCGTGGTCGTCGTGCCGCCGAGGAAGCCGGGCGCCGGGTTCCCGGCGAGACCCGTCGTCGAGAGCGTCGCGTTGACGTTGACGAGCGGCTTGGTCTGGTTCTTGAAGTAGGCGAGGTTGATGTCCGTCACCTCGTTTTCGAGCTTGAGCCTTTGCAGCTCGGGGCGGTTCTTGCGCGCCTCGTCGAGCGCGTCTTCGAGGTTGACGGGGCGCTCGTCGAACGCCGGCGTGTCGGTCGGGACGAGCGACGCAGACCACTCGGGCGCGAGCGGATCGCGGACGATGAGCTGCTTCAGGTTGTTCTCGGCAATCGAGACGTTCTGCACGGCGGCGAGCAGCGACTGCTCGCGCGTCGCCAGCTCCGTCTCGACCTCGGCGCGCTGGAGCGGCGCGGACGCGCCCGCCGCGACCGACGCCTCCGTGCGGCGGAAGTTCTCGCGCGCGAGGTTGACGTTGGCGATCTGGTTCTCCTGATCGCGCAGGGCGAAGACCAAATCCCAGTAGGCGCGCTGGACGCGCGAGATCACGTCAATCGTCGAGCGGCGGAAGTCCGCGTCCGACTGCTCCAACCGCTTGCGCTGGATGCGTATCTGCTGGCGGTTGCGATCCACCGCGCGGTTGCGCCACAAGGGCTGCGTGAAGGTGACGCCCTGGTTGGCGGAGAAGAACGGGTTGAGCGTGGAGCTGGTGGCGGTCGTCGCCTCGCGCGTGTTGTTGAAGAAGTACTGGTAGTTGCCGCCGCCCGTGCCGAGCTGCTTGGTGACGGCGAAGTTGTTGTTGTAGTCCGTGACGGCGACCGTGCCCGTCGAAGTGCCGCCCGCGAAGATCGACGTCACGGGGCGGACGAAGTTGTTGATTTCGGGCGTGTAGGTGAAGACCGGATCGAAGATGCCTTCGAGCGAGCGCAAGACCGTCTCGTTGTAGCGCACGGTGTCGCGCGCCACCTCGATGTCGTTGTTGTTCGAGAGCGCGCGGCGGATGGCGTCGTTCAGAGAGAGCGCCAGGGTGTTGCCGCTCTGCACGCCGACGCGCGCGAGCGACGGGAGCGGCGGCACGGGGCGCACCTCGACGGGCGGGAGGTTCGGCTCCTGCGGCTCGGACGTCGTCTCGCTCGTCGGCGGCACGCCTTCCGCGGGCTGCGCGGGGTTGATCTGCGGCGTCACGCTCGAAGGCGGCAGCGTCGTCCCCGGCGGAGCCTGCGGCGCGGGGCGCACGTCGGCGCCGGGCGGTCGCGTCGGATCGACGGGGCGCGGCTGCGCGTTCTCCGGCACGGTCGAGCGCTGCTCTGTGCCGGGCGGGCGCGTGGCGTCGCGCTGCGCGGGCGTCTGCGGCTGCGGCGTCGCGGCGGGCTGCGGCGGCGTCGGGGTGGGCTGCTGCGCGGGCGCGACCGCGGAGAGCGCGGTCAAGAGCGCGGCGGCGAGTAGGAACGAACGCTTCACGTCAGGGCTGAACAACAAAATGGACGACTCCTTGAAAACTTTTTCGTGCGGCGAAGGCTTCGGCGAACGACTCGCGCGGGTCTAAAGACCCTTCGAAACCCGCGGCGGCGAGCCAGCCTTTACTACGACGCGACTCCGCGCGGGGTTTCAACTTACGAGGGCAATGCAAGCGTGAGTCCGCGACCCGTCGGCTCGATCACGCTCGCAAACAGACGCCCCGACGCGGCGCACGGTTTCACCTTTCTCGAAAACGGACTCGCGCGTCCCAAATGCGAGACGGCGGACGGCTCTCAAAGTAGAACGTCCGCCGCGCGCGTTCGTTAACAACGGCTGTCTTTCTTGACAGTCAGCGCGCGCGGGCATTATCTTCGGACTCTCCTTTCGCAAACTTGATTTACGCTTGTGCTGACGCGCAGTAAGTGTGCGCGGGCGGGGGCGGCACACAGACGGGACGAGGAGGCAACTCGGAAGATGGCTGTCAAGGTCGGCATCAACGGCTTCGGTCGCATCGGTCGCAACATCATGCGCGCGTCGCTCGACGACGAGGGGCTCGACTTCGTCGCGGTCAACGACATCACCGACACGAAGACGCTCGCGCACCTCTTGAAGTACGACTCTGTGCTCGGCAACCTCCACCACGAAATCTCCGCGACCGACAGAGGCATCAAGGTCGCCGGGGAAGAGCTGCGCGTCTTCTCCGAGCGCGACCCCGGGCGGATTCCGTGGGAGGAGGTCGGCGCGGAAGTCGTCATCGAGTCCACGGGGCGCTTCACGAACGCCGAGGACGCGCGCAAGCACCTGCGCGGCCCGGTCAGGAAGGTGATCATCAGCGCGCCCGCGAAGAACGAGGACATCACCATCGTGCTCGGCGTCAACGAGCAGAAGTACGACCCGGCGTCGCACAACATCCTGTCGAACGCCTCCTGCA
>JAIVGV010000405.1 GCA_020201365.1 Acidobacteriota bacterium | reverse complement strand
TACCTGATCCGCGCGCTGCGGTGGCGCAGACTCCTCGCGCCCGTCGCCGAGTCTTCGGTGAGGAACTTGCTCGCGGCGACGAGCGTCGGCTTCGGCGCGATCTTCGTCGTCGGGCGTTCGGGCGAGGTCTTGCGACCGACGTTCCTCTCGGCTGTCGATCCGAGGGTGCGCCCCGCCGCGTCGTTTGTGACTATCGGGGTGGAACGCGTCTTCGACATGGCGGCGGTCGTGCTCGTCTTCGCCGTCAACCTGATCTGGTTCCGCGCGCCGGGCGGCGACCCGGCGGCTTACGCGCGCGTCCGGCAGGCGGGCTTCTTCCTGCTCGGCGCGTTCGCCGTCGGCATCGCCGCGCTCGTCGTCTTCCGCGCGCACGCGGCGACCGTGATCGCCTGGCTCGAACGCAAGTCCGGCGGCGAGCCGACGCGGGCGAAGCGCGCCGCGAGGTTCCTGACGGGCATCCTCGATCAACTCCGGCTCGCGCTCGGCGTGCTCGTTGACGCGCGCGCGCTCGCCGTCACCGTCGGCTGGACGGCGCTGCTGTGGGCTGTCATCGCGTTCGCCGACTTCCTCGTGCTGCGCGCGTTCAACCTGCCGTTCGGCATGGACGAGACCGTGTTCGTCTTGGGCTGGGCGCTCGTCGGCTCGCTGGTGCCGACGCCGGGCGGCGCGGCGGGCGCGTTCCACGTCGCGACGGCGCGGGGCTTGTCGTTCCTCGGCGTCGCCGACGCGAAGGCGACGGCAGTTTCAATCGTGCTGCACCTCGTCCTGTTCGGGCCGGCGTTCTTCCTCGGGCTCTACTTCATGCTCCGCAGCGACGTGAAACTCTCGCGACTGCGCGGCGCGGCGCGCGAGCAGGGCGACGCGGGCGAAGAGGCTATCAAGCGCGCGGGCTTCGTGCGGGAGGAGAAGGCGGGCGCGACGGTCGCGCGTTGAAGAGAGCGAGTGTTCGAGTTTACGCGCGCCGAAGGTTGGCGTGGGCGCGTCGAGTTTTCGTCCCTCGCGGAGTCCTGCTGATCGGGTAGTTCGGTCGTTCGGTAGTCAAATCAGTTGAGGCGGTGCTTCTATGAAGTGTCCTTTCTGCGGCTACATCGAAGACAAGGTGGTTGACTCGCGCGAGTCGCGCGAGGGCGAGTCCATCCGCCGACGGCGCGAGTGCCTGCGCTGCGAGCGGCGCTTCACCTCCTACGAGCGGATAGACGAAATCCCCTACATGGTGGTCAAAAAGGGCGGGCAGCGCGAGCCGTTCGACCGCAACAAGGTGATGGCCGGACTGCTGCGCGCCTGCGAGAAGCGACCGATCCCGGCGTCGAAGCTCGACTCGATCGTCAACTCCATCGAGAAGTACGTGCAGGAGTCGCCCGAGCGCGAGCGCCCCACGTCGAAGATCGGCGAGATGATCATGCGGCGCCTGAAGGAGCTCGACAAGGTCGCCTACGTGCGCTTCGCCTCCGTCTATCTCGAATTCGAGGACGTGACCGAGTTCATGCACGAACTGAAGAACCTGGTGCGCACGCGGCAGGGCGGCGCGTCGGGCAAGCGAGCGAGCTAGTGAATCGTGAATCGTGAATCGTAAATAGTGGCTGAGCGGCAGCGCGTCTTGAGCGGCGAGCGTTCAAGCGACAAAGCTCATCAACCACTATTCACTATTTACGATTCACGATTCACTCTCTTTTATGAGAGTCATCGGGCTTGAGCGGATCGAGATCGAGCGGCTGCGGCAGCGCGTGCGGCGGCTGGTGGCGGCGCTGCAGGAGGTGATGGACGACGCGCCCGCGGACGGAGCTTGGTCGCCGCCCGTCGATCTGTGCGAGGCGAAGGACGCGATCATCTTGAAGGTGGAGCTGCCCGGCGTGGCGGCGGACGACGTGGAACTGACGCTGACGGCGACTTCCTTGCGCATCAGCGGCAGGAAGAAGCGGCGCGCGACGCGCGCGGTCTCGCACCTCTGCTCGGAGCGCGGCTACGGCGCGTTTCAACGCACAGTCCCTCTGCGCTGGTCGCTCAAGACGCGCGGCGCGACCGCGAAGTTGGATAACGGTCTGCTCACCGTCCGCCTGCCGAAGCTCGCGGACAGGCGCGGCGAAGAGTTCAAGATACAGATTAAGGAAAACGAAGAACGATGAGCGAGGAACGACGAAGTGAAGACGGGGCGTCGTGCCTTCACTTCGTCGTACCTCGCTCATCGTTCATACTTTGATAACTATGTCATCAATCGAAGAGATCGGCGGGGCGTTGGAGCCCGCGGGCGGGGGCGAGGAGCAGCCCGTTCAGGTGCCGGAGTCTTTGCCGGTGCTCCCCTTGCGCGACATCGTGATCTACCCGTTCATGATCGTGCCGCTGTTCGTCTCGCGCGAGCGCTCGATCCGCGCGGTGGACGAGGCGCTCGGCGAGAACCGGATGATCCTGCTCGTCTCGCAGAGGGATTTGGACAAGGAGGAGCCAGCGGCGGAAGACCTCTACACGGTCGGGACGGTCGCCGTCATCATGCGGATGCTGAAGCTCCCGGACGGGCGCACGCGCATCCTCGTGCAGGGCTTAACGCGCGCGAGGCTCGAATCGGTCGAGGAGGCTGTCGGGTACTTGCGCGCGCGCGTCGCGGTCGTGCAGGAGCAGCACGCGCCGGAGCGCTCGCTCGAAGTCGAGGCGCTCGTCAGGAACGTGCGCGGCTCGATGGAGAAGGCGGCGAACCTGGGGAAGAACATCTCGCCGGAAGTGATGGCGATTGTCGCCAACCTCGACGAGCCGGGGCGACTCGCAGACCTCGCCGCGTCGAATCTGGAATTGAAAGTGGAGGACGCGCAGTCGGTCTTGGACATCGCGGACACGACGGCGCGGCTGCGGCGCGTCAACGATCTGCTGAACAAGGAGATCGAAGTCCTCACCGTCCAGCAGGAGATCAACACGCAGGCGCGCGCCGACATTGACCGCTCGCAGCGCGAGTTCTATCTGCGTCAACAACTGAAGGCGATCCAGTCGGAGCTGGGCGAGGGGAACGAGCTGGCGGAGGAGATCGCGCAGTTCCGCGAGAAGATCGAGGCGTCGAAGATGCCGAAGCCCGCCGAGGAGGAGGCGCTGCGCCAGCTCAAGAAGCTGGAGCGGATGCACCCGGACGCGGCGGAGACGGCGACGCTCAGGAACTGGCTGGAGATCATGACCGACCTGCCGTGGTCGAAGGCGTCCGTTGACAACCTCGATCTCGCGAAGGCGGAGCAGATTCTCAACGACGATCACTACGGGCTCGAAAAAGTTAAGGAGCGCATCGTCGAGGCGCTCGCGGTGCGCAAGCTGAAGGAGAAGCCGAAGGGCTCGATCCTGTGCCTCGTCGGACCCCCCGGCGTCGGCAAGACGAGCTTAGGTCGCTCGATCGCGCGCGCGCTTGATCGCAAGTTCGTCCGCCTCTCCCTCGGCGGCTTGCACGACGAGGCGGAGATACGCGGTCACCGCCGCACCTACGTCGGCGCGATGCCCGGTCGCATCATCCAGGCGTTGCAGCAGGCGGGCACGAACAACCCGCTCATCATGCTCGACGAGATTGATAAGGTCGGCGCGGACTTCCGCGGCGATCCGTCGTCGGCGCTGCTCGAAGTGCTCGATCCGGAGCAGAACAACAGTTTCCGCGACAACTACCTCGGCGTCACGTTCGATCTCTCGAACGTGATGTTCATGACGACCGCCAACGTGCTCGACACCGTCCAGCCCGCGCTCAAGGATCGCATGGAGGTGATCCGTCTCGCGGGCTACACGGAGGAAGAGAAGATAGAGATCGCGCGCCCGCGCGCCGCGTCGCCGAAGGGAATGCGGAGGTCGTGCACGTCACGCCGAAGAACCTGCACGAATTTCTGGGAGTGCCGAAGGTCTCGCCGGACGAGGTGTTGAAGAAGGATCAGATCGGCGTCGCGACCGGGCTCGCGTGGACGGCCGTCGGCGGCGACGTGCTCTTCATCGAGGCGCTGCGGATGAAGGGGAAGGGAAACTTGGTGCTGACGGGTCAGCTCGGCGACGTGATGAAGGAGTCGGCGCAAGCCGCCTTCTCTTACGCCAAGTCGCGCGCGCGAGAACTGGGCATCAACGAGGACGACTTCAACACCTACGACATGCACATACACATCCCCGAAGGCGCGATCCCGAAGGACGGACCCTCGGCGGGCGTCACGCTCGCCACCGCGATGGTCTCGTCGTTCTCGCAGCGCCCCGTCCGCAAAGACGTGGCGATGACGGGCGAGATCACGCTGCGCGGAAACGTCCTGCCCGTGGGCGGCGTCAAGGAGAAGGTCTTGGCGGCGCGGCGCGCGCGCGTCACGAAGATCATCCTGCCCGCGCAGAACAAGCGCGACATGGAGGAGGTGCCGAAGGAGTTGATGGGCGAGATCGAGTTCGTCTTCGTCGAGCACGTCCGGCAGGTCTTCGAGGTGGCGCTGAAAGAAGGCGCGCGGACGCCGCCCGCGCCGCCGCGCCCGAAAGTGCTGCCGCAGCAGCCCGCCCCGCCGACGGCGCACTGAAAAGCAAGCCGGAAGGCGGAAGGATGAAAGGGGCAAAACCCGGCTCCTGTGGGCGCAACCGGGCGGGGCGCGGGGGCATCTTATTTCGGGCGAAAGCGGGGCTTTTACGCGGGAAAACGCGCCCGCTTCGCCTTTTCTATCAGGCAGATAGGTTTGACACCCCCGGTGGCGTGTGATAAGTATCAGACCGGCCCCGACACGGCTCCCGTGCCGCCTTCCCTCGCGCGCGCCTGAGTCGTCTTTCGGACGGCGGCAAGTTTCAAACCTCGCGCTTTCATTTTAGTGGAACCGCTCGCGCGGTCTCGTCGTGAAGAACGGACGACCGCCATCGTGGATTCGCTTCGAGCATTATTGAGGAGACCGAACGACTGATGAGAACGAGCTTCCCCCGCCTTCTTACCGCCCTAGCGATCATCTCCATACTGACCGCTCCGCTCGCGTCCGTCCGCGCCCAGGGGCTCCCCGCGTCCTCTCTGCGCACGACCACGCCGAACGACATCGAGCGCGACTCGGCGCGCGTGCCCTACTACCTCCAGCTCGTCGAGCGCATCTTCCGCATGGAAGTCCCGACGCAGGCGACTTCGACCGCGTCACAGGCGGTCGTCGCGTCGAACGCGACGGCGCAGCCCGCCGCGACGACGGCGACGACGGCGACTCCGGACGGCGCGCAGTTCGTCGCGGCGAACGACACGGTCGTGCAGCAGCCGCCCGCGGGCTTCCTGCGCGATCAGAGTTTCGAGCCTTCTCCGCTCGACGAGCTGTCGAAGCTCGAGCTGACCGCCGCCGAGAAGAACGTCACCGACGAAGAGGTGGCGCAGCTCGAACAGGCGAAGAGCGCGATCAACTTCGGCTTCAACACCAACCCGCTCATCCAGCAGTGGATCAACTACTTCCAGGGTCGCGGTCGCGCGACCGTCGAGTCGGGCTTGCGCCGTTCGGGACGTTTCATGCCGATGGCGCGCAAGATCTTCCGCGAGGAGGGCGTGCCCGAAGACCTCGCCTGGCTCGGTCAGATCGAGAGCGCCTGGAAGCCCAACGCCTACTCCTACGCCGCGGCGTCGGGCCTCTGGCAGTTCGTCCCCTCGACCGGCTTGGAGTACGGCTTGCGCCAGACCGCCTGGGTTGACGAGCGCAACAGCTTGGAGAAGGCGACGCACGCCTCGGCGCGCTACCTGAAGTTCCTGGGCGGCTACTACCACGGCAACTGGGAGCTCGCGCTCGCCGCCTACAACACCGGTTACGGCAACGTCGATCGCGCCATCTCGCGCGCGGGCACCGCCGACTTCTGGCGCGCGTACCCTTACGTCGTCCAGCAGACGCGCGACTACGTGCCGAAAATCCTCGCCACGATAGTCATCGCGCGCAACCCTGAGAAGTACGGCTTCCACAACATCCGCCCCGACGCGCCGCTCTCCTACGACGTGGTGAACGTGCCCTCGGCGACGAGCCTGCAACTCGTCGCCTCGGCGACGGACACGAGCGTTGACTACCTGCGCTCGATCAACCCGGAGCTGAAGCGCGACGTGACGCCGCGCGGCGAGAGCTACAACCTGCGAGTCCCCGCCGGGCACGGCAGGGCTTTCGTCGCGCTCCTGAAGCGCGTGCCCGCGGACAGGCGCGAGTCGGCGCGCGTCGTCTCGGTCGCGGCGGGCGAAGACCTGAACACGGTCGCCGCGCGCACGGGGACGAGCGTCGCGCAGCTGCAGATCTGGAACGCGGGCGTTGACGTCTCGAGGGGCGGGAAGCTGGTCGTCCCCGCGGGCTCCCTGAAGAACGTCGCGCTCGTGCGCGCGCGCCCGAACGTCTCGGCGACGGCGAGCTCGCTCGTCACCGTCAAGGCGCGGGCGGGCGAGACCATCGCGCAGATCGCCGCGCGCTACGGCGCGGACGCCGAAGAGGTCGCGCGCCTGAACGCGGTCGCGACGGACGCGCCGCTCGTCGCCAACCAGATGATCAAAGTCCCGTCGAAGACGCCCGCCCCCGCCACGGGCGCTCCGGCGCGGCGCGGGAGGTAAGGCGGAACGAGCCGGAAGTCTGAAGGGCGGGGCGATGAGTCGTTCCGCCCTTTCGCTTTCGGTCTCGAATTTTTCACTTGACCTGCGCCGCGTTCTCGCGTTTGATCTCTCACGCTCTTTCAACTCTCACTGCTCTCACGCTCACAACTATGCTCTTCCGCACGCAGTCCGCCGCCGTTTACGGCATTGACGCAGACCTCGTTGACGTCGAGGTTGATCTCACACCCGCGCGCAACGAGGTTGACACCTCGCCGCCCGTGACCATCGTCGGGCTGCCCGACGCCGCCGTGCGCGAGTCGCGCGAGAGGATCCGCGCCGCCGTCAACAACAGCGGCTTCTTCTTCCCGTTCCACAAGACGACGATCAACCTCGCGCCCGCCGACGTGCGCAAAGAAGGCGCGAGCTTCGATCTGCCCATCGCGCTCGGCATCCTCGGCGCGAACGGCGACCTCGGCGAGATCGAAAATCTGACGGACGCGCTCACCGTCGGCGAGCTCTCTTTGGACGGTCGCGTGCGCGCGATCAAGGGCGCGCTCCCCGTCGCCCTGCGCGCGCGCGACGCCGGGATCAAAACCTTGCTGCTGCCGGAAGAGAACGCGCACGAGGCGGCGGTCGTCGCGGGCGTGGACGTTTACGGCGTCGCGGACTTGCGCGCGGCGGTCGAACTCGTCGGCGCGCTGGCGCGCGGCGACCGACCCGAGCCGATCAGAGTTGATCCGGCGCGGCTCGTGCCGCCGCAGAGCCGTTACGCGGTTGACTTCCGAGAGGTGCGCGGGCAGCTCGCCGCCAAGCGCGCGTTAGAGGTCGCGTCGGCTGGCGCTCATAATATATTGCTCATCGGTCCCCCGGGTTCGGGCAAGACGATGCTCGCCAAGAGGCTGCCGACGATCCTGCCGCCGCTCGAATTCGAGGCGGCGTTGGAGCTGACGAAGATTCACTCGGTCGCGGGGCTCACGGGGCGCAGCGGCTTGGTGACCGAGCGACCCTTCCGCTCGCCGCACCACACGATCAGCGACGCGGGGCTCATCGGCGGCGGCGCGATCCCGCGACCCGGCGAAGTCTCGCTCGCGCACCACGGCGTCCTGTTCCTCGACGAGTTGCCGGAGTTCGACCGCAGCGTGCTCGAAGTCCTGCGCCAGCCGCTCGAAGACAGCCACGTGACGATCAGCCGCGCCTCGATGTCTCTGACGTTCCCCGCGTCGTTCATGCTCGCGGCGGCGATGAACCCGTGCCCCTGCGGCTTCTGGAACGACCCGACGCGCGAGTGCCGCTGCACGCCTTTGCAGATACAGCGCTACGTCGGCCGCATCTCGGGACCGCTGCTGGATCGGATCGATATTCACGTTGACGTGCCCGCCGTCCGCTTCAAAGAGATCGCGGGCTCTTCGCCGGACGCGGAAGGCTCGGAGTCGATTCGGGCGCGCGTCGCCGCGGCGCGGGAGCGTCAACTCGCGCGCCTCAGCGGCGACCGAATCTTCGCGAACGCGCAGATGTCGCCGCGGTTGATTCGCAAGTATTGCCTGATCGAAGCAGAGAGCGAGCGTCTGCTGGAGCAGGCGATGACTCGTCTGGGTTTGTCGGCGCGAGCCTACGACCGCATCCTCAAAGTGAGCCGCACCATCGCAGACCTCGCCGGCTCGGACGACATCCGCCCGGCGCACATCGCCGAGGCCGTCGGCTATCGTTCGCTGGATCGAACTTACTGGACGTGAGCGCGGCGGCTCGTCAAGCGGCTTATTCGGCAAGCAACTGGCATGGTTAAGCCGGTGACCGCACGCATCATGGCCCGGCCGGCAAACTTTTGACGCAAAACGCCGAAACCTGCCCGATCAATTACCCGGCAATCGAAACCGGCCTGCCTTACCTCTTGACATCCTGCGCCTCTGTAATAGAGTCACAGGTCGCCGGGGCCGATCAAATGTCCGCCTCACAGTCACGGCCCTGGCGCCGGGGGCGATAAGATGTCGGGAGCCGAGAGAGAGAAAGTCACCACCCCTTCCGTATTAGAGATTCGCCTGCTCGGCCCCTTCCGCATCACGGTGGACGGCCGGGCGGTCGAAGCGCGGCGCTGGTCGCGGCGCAAACCCAAACTGCTCGTTAAACTCCTGGCTCTTCAACCTCATCAGCAACTCCACCGCGAACAAGCGATGGAGTTGCTGTGGCCCGACTCAGACCTGGAAGCGGCCGGCAACAACCTGCACAAGGCGATTCACATGGCGCGGCACGCGCTCGAGCCTGAGCTGCAGCCAGCCGCCGACTCTCACTTCATCCTGACGCAAGGCCAGCAGATAGTTTTGCATGCGCCGAAGAGGCTGTGGGTTGACGTCGAAGCGTTTGAGCAGGCGGCGACCGAAGCCCTCACGGGTGAAGACAGAGAGGCTTACGAAGCGGCGCTCGCCCTATACGGCGGCGACTTGCTGGCCGAAGACATCTATGAGGATTGGGCTGCGAGGCGTCGGGAGCAGTTGCGGGGCGCCTATCAAGAGCTTTTGATAAGACTCGCCCGGCTTTACGAGGCGCGAGGCCGATACCAGCAAAGCATCAAGCGCTTCAAAGAACTAGTCGCTTGCGACCCATCGAATGAAGAAGCGCACCGTCGGTTGATGCGCCTCCACGCGGTGTTAGGTAACCGGCGGCAAGCCCTGCGCCAGTATAAGGAGTGCTGCGACGCGCTCCGCGAAGAACAGGATGCCGGGCCCGAGCGGGCCACCGTCGAGCTTCACGGGCAGATCGTCGCCGGGCTCATTCGACCTCTTCCGGGCGCGAAGGAGCGCGCGCCGCAACCCGGCGCGGCAATCAACTCTCTTGCCATCTTACCGTTCGTCAACGCGAGCAGCGACCCAGCCTCCGAGTACCTCTCCGACGGCATCACCGAAGGCATCATCAACGGCCTCTCGCAACTTCCCCAACTGCGCGTGATGGCGCGCAGCACGGTCTTCCGCTACAAGGGGCTTGACGTTGACCCGCAGGAGGTCGGCCTTAAACTGGGCGTGCGCGCCGTCCTCACGGGGAGAGTCCTGCACCGCGGGGACACGTTGAATATCCAGATGGAGCTGGTGGACGTGTCGGACGGGTCTCAGCTGTGGGGCGAGCAGTACGGCCGACGCGCTTCAGATATTTTTGAGGTGCAGGAAGAGATCGCGGAGGAGATCACCGGGAAGTTGCGTTTGCGTCTGAGCGGCGAGGAGCGGGGGCGACTGACCAAGCGCCATACGGAAAGCGCCGAGGCTTACCGGCTTTATCTCAAGGGCGTCTACTTCTGGAACAAGCGGACGCTGGAGGGGGTCGAAAGAAGCATCGGGTATTTCCGCCGGGCGATTGAAGCGGACTCGCGTTACGCGCTGGCCTACACGGGGCTGTCGAACTCCTACGCCAAGCTGGGGGATGTCGGCTTGACCGCCATCCCGCCGAAGGAGGCCTTCTCAAAGGCGAGGGCGGCGGCGGCGAGTGCTTTGGAGATAGACGACTCTCTGGCCGAGGCCCACACGTCGCTCGCGCACGTTCACATGCACGGCTACGAGTGGCGGAGCGCCGGGAGGGAGTTCCGCCGCGCCATCGAACTCAACCCCAATTACGCCACGGCCCACCACTGGCACTCATACTACCTGATCATGTTCGGGCGGGCGGACGAGGCGCTGGCGGAGATCGCGAGGGCACTGGAACTCGACCCGCTGTCGCTCCCCATTAACACAGACTTCGGGGAGTTATTATACTTCGCGCGCCTTTACGACCGGGCCGCCGAGCAATGCCGGAAGACGCTGGAGATGGACGCCTACTTCTACCAGGCGCACCTCGTCCTGGCACGCGTTTACGGGCTGAAGGGGAGGTTCGAGGAGTCCTTAGCGGAATCCTTCAGGGCGGCGGAGCTTTCCGGCGACAGCACAGAGGCTCTGGCCTCGCTCGGCCACACGCTCGCCTCGTCGGGGAAGAAGAAAGAGGCCCGCGACATGCTCACAAGATTGGGCGAGCTGTCGCAAAGTATATACGTCTCGCCTTATGACGTGGCGCTGATTCATCTGGGCCTCGGCGAGAGGG
>JAIVGV010000576.1 GCA_020201365.1 Acidobacteriota bacterium | reverse complement strand
GCCTCAGGCAGCGGCGGCAGATGTAGCCGTCCCTCTCCAACACGGCTAGTCGCCAGGCGACGTAACGCGGGTCTTTAAATCTTTCCCAAGCCCGACCGCCTTTCCACTTATAATGCTTTTCGCCCCGAGGCAGCGTGCCGTTCAGAATCTTCGTGCGGAGGATTTTGGCTTTCGTCTCGGCGGAGAGCACGCGCACCTTAGCGCGCTCGCCGATCTTGGCGCGCGTCGAGACGGAGAGCTTTCTACCGAGCATCCGTTCCGCCTGCGCCGCCGCCCAGTGTTCCGGCGTTTTCCTTAGCCCCAGGCGGCGAGCCCACCTGAGGACGGTTACGACCGAGACGCCGTAGCGCGAGGAGAGTTCGGCGTTGGCGGTGGCGGGGTACGCTCTGATGAATTCGTCGTCCATCCGCGGCGAGTACAATACGAGGAGGAAGAAGATGAAGGAGTGGTTCAGAAAATTTTCCGGGAAGATGGCGCAGTGGTCAGGCTCGGTGTATGCCTTCGTCCTTGCCGTGCTGCTCATCGTCACCTGGGCGTCCGCCGGACCCTACTACCACTGGTCGGACTCGCACAGCCTGTTCATCAACACGACGACGACGATCATCACCTTCCTGATGGTCTTCCTCATCCAGAACACGCAGAACCGCGACGCCAAGGCGCTGCACCTCAAGCTCGACGAGCTGATCAAGGCGACGCGGGGGGCGCGCAACCGCATGCTCGATCTCGACAAGCTCTCGGACGAGCAGTTGAAGGAACTCGAAGAGGACTACAAGCGCATCTGCGAGCGCGACCACGGGGGCGACACCGGAGCGCTCAAGGCGATCCGCGACGAGAGGGAAGAGAGGTCTGCCGCCGACTAGGCGCGCGCCTCGTCGGGCTGAGCGCGCGAAGGTCGGCGCGCGTTCTCGTCAGTGCGCCCGGCGCGTGACGAGCACGCGGCGTCCGCGCGGCCTCGGTCTGGGGTAGCGGCGCTCGGCTGTGACGAGGAGGTTGAAGTCCGGCGCGGTGAAGTTCGGGCGGCGCGCGTAGGTCGGGCGGCGGTTGAGACTGCTGCGCGGGAGCGCGCGCAGGAAGTAGGTGCCCTCGCCGGGCGACTGCGCCCACATCACATATTTTCTGACGCCGAAGCGCGTGGGCGGCGGGACGCGGCGGAAGCGCACGCGCACGTAAGCCGTGCCCCCGCGCGTGGCAACGCTCGCCTCCCCGGCGGCGCGGCGCGCGCCGTCCACGCCCGCGAGCGCGATGGTGCGCGCGGCTGCCGGATCGGAGACCGCCGCGTTGACGCTCTCGTAGAAGTCCGCGACGTAGGCGCTGCGCGCGCCGCTGCGCACGGTCGGCGCGGGCGCGACCAACGTCATCGTCGGGTGCGTCGCCGCCGCCGGGCTCGCGGGCGGGTTCGCCGCCGCGGTCGCCGTCTTCGTCACCGTGCGCGCGCGCACGTTCGCCGCCGGAGAGTTCGCGCCCTCGCGCGCGGCGTTCGTCGAGGCGGCGGTCGTCGGCGTCGGCACGGCGCGCGGCTGCGGCTTGGGCGGGTAGAGCGCGCCGA
>JAIVGV010000404.1 GCA_020201365.1 Acidobacteriota bacterium | reverse complement strand
GAAGAAGAGTTCCGCCTCGCCGCCGAACGCGAGCGAGCCGCCAAGCAGGGCAGATGAAATCGGGGGATAGGGGCTGTGGGTTTAGGGGAGAGGGAAATCCTCAGCCCCCAACTCCTCAACGGCGATGAGCGCATCCATCGGACAGAGCATAGACGTGCTGTGCAAGGAGAAAGGCATCGACCGCGAGATCGTCATCGAGGCGATGAAGGAGGCGGTGCGTGCGGCGGCGCGCAAGCAGTTCCGCGCGGGCGAGGAGATCGCCGTCGAGTGGTCGAACGACGCCGGCATCGAGCTGTTCGCCTCGAAGGTCATCGTCGAGGAGGTGACGAACCCGGGGCGCGAGATGTCCATCGAGGAGGCGCGCGATCTCGCCGGGGACGAGGTTGACGTGGGCGACGAGCTGCAAATCCCCCTGCCGATGGAGGAGATGGGGCGCATCGCCGCGCAGACCGCCAAGCAGATTCTCTTCCAGAAGGTGCGCGACGCCGAGCGGCAGCAGATCTACGAGCAGTACATAGACAAGGTGGGCGATCTCGTCAACGGCATGGTCAAGCGCTTCGAGCGCGGCGACATGATCGTTGACCTCGGAAACGTCGAGGCGCTCTTGCCGCGCAAGGAGCAGCCGCGCGGCGAGCAGTGGAATCAGGGCGAGCGAATCCGCGTCGTCATCGAGGACGTGCTCAAGGAGGCGAAGGGGCCGCAGATCATCGTCTCGCGCTCCAGCCCGGAGATGTTGAAGCGCCTCTTCGAGATGGAGGTGCCGGAGATTTACGACGGCACGGTCGTCATCAAGTCGGCGGTGCGCGAACCCGGCGAGCGCGCGAAGATCGCTGTGTCTTCGACCGAGCGCGACGTCGATCCGGTGGGCGCCTGCGTCGGCATGAAGGGCTCGCGCGTGCAGGCGATTATCCGCGAGCTTCGCGGCGAGAAGATTGACATCATCGAGTGGTCTGAGGAGCCTTCGGTCTTCGCGGCGAACGCCTTGTCGCCCGCCAAAGTCAATCAGGTGCGCATCACCGACATCGAGAGCCGCAAGATGGAGGTGATCGTCAACGAGGATCAGTTGAGCCTTGCCATCGGCAAGCGCGGGCAGAACGTGCGGCTCGCCACGAAGCTCGTCGGGTGGAACATAGACATCCGCAGCGAGGAGGAGATCAAGCGCGAGGTCGCCGAGCAGATGGGCGCGCTCATCGCTTCGGGCGAAGCCGTCCCCTTGACCGCGCTCGAAGGCGTGACGGCGGCGACTTCCGCGACGCTCGCCGAGCACGGCATCAACGACATAGACGCGCTCGCCTCGACCGGCGTGGACGATCTCGTCGAGTACCTCGACACGAGCTTGGACGAGGCGGAGTCCATCCTCGCGGCGGCGCAGGCAATCGTCGCCGCGCGCGAGCGCACCAAGCAACAGGAAGCGGAGGCGGGCGAGTCCGGCGAAGGTGTCGAAGGCGCGACGCCCGGAGTGGCGGCTGAAGGAGCCGGCGCGGACGAAGGCGCGACCGCCGAAGCTCGGGCGACGGGCGGGGGTGAGACGATGACGGACGGAGCCGGCGCGGCAGCCGCGCCGGGCGGCGCGGAAGGCGAAGGCGCGGCTGGCGAGACGGGCGGTGAGCCGGTCGAGCAGCACGCTTACTCGGCGGAAGCCGACGCGAGCGCCGACGTCGGAGAGGTCGAGCCTTCGGAAGAGATGATCGCGCGGGGCTACGACGAGGCTGTGAGGGACGGCGAGCCGTTCCGCGCGGACGAGGAGCAACTCGCCGCGGACGCCGCCGAGCCGGTCGCACTCTCCGAGGTCGAGCAGATGTCGGTGGACGAGCTGGCGCTGCAAGACGCGGGGCGCGATCTGCGCCCGGACACGATCACGCCTTCGCCCGGCATGACCTCGACCGAGGCGGCGATCCTCGCCGAGGCGGAAGCCGCCGAAGAGGGCGAGCCGCCCGCCGAGGACGACTCGCCGATCTCGCCCGCCCTCTCCGCGGCGGAAGCGTCCGCCCCGGAAGTTCAAGTTTCGTCCGAGCCCGCGCCCGTCTATCGGGAGCAGGCGAGAGACGAGAGTGGCGCTCAAGAAAATGAGAAGCAAGATGCTTCCGGCGCCGAGTGACGCCCGCGCGGGCGTCTTGCGCGTCGCAGCGGCTTGCGGCGCGCCTGTGTGTGACTCGCCTTAGAGCGAACCGCACGCCGACGGTCTGAGTGAAGACCTGACAGCGCGCCGGAGAGTTCGCAAGAGGCGACCTAAGTCCCTTGTCAAACTTGAAAGCGCGCGACGCCGTTTTAACAGTAGCGTCGAAGTCAAAGGAGTTCATGTCAGCCGTCACCTCAAAGATTCGTATCTACGATCTCGCCAAGGAGCTGAAGCTCGAGTCCAAGCGCCTGATCGAGGAGATCAAGCGCGAGGGCGTGGACGTCTCGGTGCCCTCGAACACGATCTCGAAGGAGCTGGCGGAGAAGATACGCAACCGCTACTTCCCGAAGACCGCCCCGCCCAAAGAGCGCGCCATCCGCGTCATCAAGCACGCGCCGCAGCCCGCCTCCGCGCCGGCGGACGAAGCCGCGACCGACGTGCACGTCTCCGTCGCGCCCGAAGCAGCCGCCGCGGCGACCGCGCCCGAGACGGCGACGCCTCCGCCCGCGCCCGCGCCGGCGCAAACTCCCGCGGCGCCCAAGCCGCTCGTCGCGCGCCTCGTCAAGAAAGCGCCCGCGCAGCGCGCCGAGCCGCCGGCGTCCGCGCAAGCCCAGCAGCACCAGCCGCCGCCGCGCGTCGAGATCATCAACGTGCCCGCGCCGCCGCCCGTCGAAGCCCCGGCGGAAGCGCAGGCGGACGCGGCGACCGAGATTCACGCGGGCGCGACCGAAGCGGGCGCGCAGACCGACGGCGCGACGGCGACGCAAGCCGCGCCTCCGCCCGCGGCTCCGACCGAGCCGCAGCAGCCCGCCCGGCAGGTGCGCGCGCTGCGCCCGACGCAAGCCGCCTTAAACGCGGGCATCAAGCACGGCGAGCGCGCGCCCGTCGTCCCGCCCGCGCCCGGCACGCCGCGCGGCGAGCGACGCAGCCGGCGCGGTCGCGACGAGAATTTCGAGGCTCACGGCACGCCCGGCGAGTCCGCCACGCCGCAGACGCTCTACACCCCCCCGGCGGACGCGCGACGACCGGGCGGTCGCTCCGCGCGCTCGCGCCGCGGCTCAGGCCCCCTGCACGACGCGCCGCGCGGCAAGGGCGGTCGCTTCGACCGCGACTACACGCAGCCGCCGCGCGCGCTCTCTCTGGAAGATCGCATCCGCGGCACGATGAGCGTCGGCACGACGAGCGCGGCGGTCGGCGAGCTTCAGCAGGTGCGACTCGTCGAGGGCTCGACCGTCAAGGAGTTCGCCGAGAAGATCGGCATCAAGCCGAAGGACGTCGTGTCGCTCCTCCTCCAGCGCAAGGTCTTCGCCACGATCAACCAGCCGCTCGACAACGAGGTCGCCGCAGACCTCGGTCGCCGCTTCGGCTACGACGTGCAGTTCGTCCCCTTCGAGGAGATGATCGCCGAGGAGGAGTTCGAGGAGCTGATCGCGGCTGATGCGGACGACGTGGAGCTGCCGCGCGCGCCCGTCGTCACCGTCATGGGTCACGTCGATCACGGAAAGACTTCACTCCTCGACGCCATCCGCGCGACCGAAGTCGCCGCCGGGGAGGCGGGCGGCATCACGCAGCACATCGGCGCGTACAGCGTGCAGGTCGCGAACCCGGACGACCCCGCGGAGATGCGCCGCGTCGTCTTCCTCGACACGCCCGGTCACGAGGCGTTCACCATGATGAGAGCGCGCGGCGCGAAGGCGACCGACATCGTCGTCCTCGTCGTCGCGGCGGACGACGGCGTCATGCCCCAGACCATCGAAGCCATCGAGCACGCGCGCGCGGCGAAGGTGCCCATCGTCGTCGCCATCAACAAGGTGGACAAGCCGGACGCGAACCCGTTGCGCGTCAAGCAGGAGCTCACGGGTCAGGGCTTGAACCCGGTCGAGTGGGGCGGCGACACCGAGATGGTCGAAGTCTCCGCCAAGCAGCGCACGAACCTCGACACGCTCTTGGAGACGATCCTGCTCTCGGCGGACATCCTGAACCTGAAGGCGAGCCCGACGCGACTCGCCTCCGGCGTCGTCCTCGAAGCGAAGCTCGACCGCGGTCGCGGCTCGGTCGCGACCGTCTTGGTGCAGCAGGGCACGCTCCACGTCCACGATCCCTTCATCGCCGGGCAGGTCTTCGGCAAGGTGCGCGCGATGTTCGACGACCGCGGCAACGCCGTCGCGGAAGTCGGGCCTTCGACGCCCGTCGAAGTTCTGGGCTTGCAGGGCGTCCCGCAGGCGGGCGACAGCTTCCAGGTCGTCGCCGACGTCGCGCGCGCGCAGACGATCTCCGAGCACCGGCAGACGCTCGCGCGCCAGAGCGCTCTCCTGCAGTCCACCAAGCGCGGCATCGAGGCGCTCGGACAGCGCGAGGTCAAGGAGCTGCTCGTCATCCTCAAGGCGGACGTGCAGGGCTCCGTCGAGGTCCTGAAGAGCACCTTGCAGAAACTCTCGACCGACACGGTGAAGGTCAAAGTGATCCGCTCCGGCGTCGGCGCGATCACGGAGTCCGACGTGCTGCTCGCCTCGGCGACGCAAGCCGGCGCGTCGAACACGGCGGTCGTCGTCATCGGCTTCAACGTGCGCCCCGAAACTCGCGCCAACGACTTGGCGAAGCTCGAGCACGTTGACATACGCCTCCACTCGATCATCTACAAGGTCGAGGAGGAGATTCGCGCCGCGATGATCGGGATGCTCGACAAGATCGAGCAGGAGCGCATCCTCGGTCGCGCCGACGTGCGCGCCGTCTTCAAGGTGCCGCGCGCCGGGAACGTCGCGGGCTGCATGGTCTTGAACGGCGTCATCCGCCGCACGGCGCGCGCCCGCATCATCCGCGACGGCGTCGTGGCGTGGGAGGGCAACATCGCCTCCTTGCGCCGCGTCAAGGACGACGTCTCGGAAGTGCGCGAGGGCTTCGAGTGCGGCATCGGGTTGGAGAACTTCAACGACGTGAAGGTCGGCGACCAGATCGAGTGCTACGTCGTCGAGCAGGTCGCGGCAACCGAACTCTAGAGGTCTGAAGGTCAGCGGTCAGAGATCAGCATGAAAACTGATCTTCACTGACCTCTGACCTCTAGCCTCTGACCTCTGTTTTATGCGTCGCCCGGAGAGAGTCGCGGAGCAGGTGCGCGAGGAGATCGCTCAGATCGTCGGCTACGAGCTGGACGATCCGCGCCTCGCGATGGTGACGGTGACGGACGTGCGAATGTCGGAGAACCTGCGCGACGCGAAGGTTTACGTCATGGTCGCGGGCACGGACGAGGAGGCGGCGAAGGCTCTACGCGCGCTGCAACACGCCGCGCCGTATGTCAGACGCCAGCTCGCCGTCGAGCTGAATCTGCGCCACGCGCCGCAGCTCAACTTCGTCCGCGACACGGTGGAGGAGCGCGCCGCGCGCGTTGACGATCTGCTCCGCGAGATCAGCCGCGACAC
>JAIVGV010000131.1 GCA_020201365.1 Acidobacteriota bacterium | reverse complement strand
CGTCAAGCAGGTCTCACAAAAAGACGACCTCGCCGTCTGCCAGCTCGACACGAACAACCTGCCGGCGACGCTCCCGACGCTCCTGCTCGACGACAACACGGACGCGGCGACCGTCGGCAAGCCCGTCGTGCTGATGGGCTACCCGTCGGGTCCCGACCGCATCCTGGCGTCGCTGCCGGACGAGGACGCCGCCTCGATCAAGCAGCGCTACGGCTCCTCGCTCGACGTGTTAGTGACGCACCTCGCCGAGCGCAACCTCATCAAGCCGCTCACGACGCAGGGGCACATCACCGACCTCGAAACCCGCCGCATCGTTTACGACGCGCGCACGGGCGAGGGCGGATCGGGCGCGCCGCTCTTCGGTCAGTCGGGGCGCGTCATCGGCATCAACTTCGCCGTCTTCACCGAGATCACCGACGCCAACTTCGCCGTCCCCGTCCGCTTCGCCGTCCCCCTGCTCGAAAAGGCTGGCTGGACGCAGACGCCTTCGCCGTCCGACGCCGCCGCCAGCGCGAAGGACGCCAAGCCCGCGCTCGAAGGCAGCCAGCCGCGCTGAACACCCAGCTTGAGACTGACCACCAACACCACGCACCGCACCCGACGCACGACCTTCTTGCCCGCGCCCGCTTCTTTTGACACGAAACGAGTCGAACGGGTAATCTTTCGCCTTTTGTGAAGGGCGCTTTTCGTCGCCGTCTTGCTTCAGGCTCTAGAGAGTAGTTTGTCGGCACAAGTCACCACAACCACGGACGCGCTCGCGGCTCACGAGCCAGTCGCACGGCGCGGCGCGCTCGCGCTCAGCCGCCCGCTCGTCACCGCGCTCATCGCGCTGCTCGTCGTCGCGGGCTTCGGCTTGCGCGTCACACGCCTCGGCGCCGAGGGGTTGAGCGAGGACGAGCTGAACAAGCTGCGCGCCGTCGAGGAATACCGCGCGCACGGGCTGAGCTCGGCAAACGGCGAGCACCCGATGCTGATGAAGGCGATCCTCACGGCGAGCGTCGTCGCGTGCGAGAGGTGGGACGAGACGGCGCTCGCACGGTCGCACGCCCCGCTCGACATCTCCGTCGAGACCGCGCTCCGGCTCCCCGGCGCGCTGCTCGGCGCGCTCGCGTCCGTCCTGATCTTCCTCATCGTCGTGCAGCTCTTCGGCGCGCCGACGGCGCTCGTCGCAGCCGCCCTGTGGGCGTTCGATCCGCAGGCAATCGGCTTCAACCGCATCGCGAAGGAAGACACTTTCTTTCTCTTCTTCTTCCTCCTCGGCAACGTCTTCTGGCTGCGCGGTCAGCGCGCGGCTGAAGGCGGCGCGCGCAAACCCGAGAAGTTTTACCTCGCCGCGGCGGTCGCGTTCGGCGCGATGCTCGCGTCGAAGTACCTGCCGCACCTGTTCGCAGTCAGCGCGAGCTACTACTACGTCTTCCAGGGCGTGCCGGCGACGCGCTGGCGGCTCGGCAAGCGCAAGTGGCTCGTCTTCTTCGCGGTCATGTCGGCGGCGTTCCTCCTCTTCAACCCGACGATCCTGCTGCCCGCAACGTGGCACGAGATGCGCATCTTCGCGGGCGAGCACCGCATCGGTCACGACAGCTACGAATTCATCGGTCGCCTCTACCGCAACCAGGTGACGCTCTGGCTCGCGGGCTCGCCGTGGTACTTCTACTACGCCTTCATGGCGTTCAAACTGCCGCTCGCCGCCGTCGCCGCCTCCCTCGTCGGTCTGCCCCTGCTCTTCAAGCGACGACTCGGAGACGGTCGCTACTTCCTCCTCTTCTGGCTCTTCTACTGGTTCTTCCCCTTCACGCTGCTCGGCGGGAAGTTCACGCGCTATTTCACGTTCGCCCTGCCCGCCGTCCTGATCACCGCGGCGGTCGGCATCACCTTCGTCGCGACGCGGCTCGCGCGGCTCTTCGCAAACGAGGCGGCTCGCGCCTACGCGCGCACGCTCGTCCCCGCCGTCGTCGTCAGCCTCTCCGCGATCTCCTCCGTGACCGCCGCGCCGCACTTCCGCCTCTACACGAACGCCCTCGGCGGCGGAGCGGCGCGCGCGGGCGACTACTTCCCCCACGACGAGTTCTACGACGCGAGCACGCCCGACGTCGTCGCCGCCCTCGCGCGGCTCGCGAGACCGAACGCGCGCGTCGCCAGCGAGACGCCGGAGCTGCTCGCCTACTACGCGCGACGCGCCGGTCGCGGCGATCTCGAAATGGTCTCGCTCTCCGATCGCGACGCGGTCGAGTCGCTCGCGGTCGGCGACGCCGTCGTCGTCGCGCGCGGTCGCCGCTACTTCTCGAACGACGCGACCGCGCGCCGCCTCGAAGCCGCGACGGCCCCCGCCGCCACCGTTTCGCTCGGCGTCGTCTTGTCGGCGCGAGTCTTCGTGCTCGACGAGCGCGCGCTCGCCGCGCTGCGCGCAGAAGAACCACGCTGAGCCGCGCGCCGTATAGTTCGCGGGGCGCGCCGGTAGTGCTCGGCAACGCCGCGCGCGGCGCGAAGCATCGGACGCAAACGCACCCTCGCCCGCGGGCGGTCTCGCGGTAACGATTCGCCGCAGCCGCGCGTCCTTCTCAAGGCGGCGCGCCATTCTTAATTCGGCGCGGGGCGCGGCGGCACACGGCTTGCCACGCAAGACGCCGAAACCGAACGGCGGCTGCGCGACGGTAACGAAACGGCCGCGACCCGCGCGCGAAAATGGGTTGACGAGCACGGCGCGCGGCGCAGTAAACTTGCACCATACGGAGCGAACCCGACCTCGCGTGAAGGATCGCACGTCGAGTATATGAAGAGCGTCAGAACCCTTCCCCGACGCCGGCGCGCGAGCTTAACGCTGCTCGCGCTGCTGCTCTGCATTCAATCTTGCGCGCCGCTCGCGCGCGCACAGTCGCTCGTCGCCGCGGCTACCGCGGGCGCGGACGATCCGAAGGTCAGCAACGACAAAGTTCAGCCGCCGCTGCTCAAGCCCCTGCGCGTCGAGCGCGTGCCCGTCGAGGGCGGCGCGGAACTCGTCACGATCTTCGGCAGCCTCTCCGGTCTGCCGTCGGACGGCGCGTCGCGCGACGTGCCGCTCGTCTCGATCCTGCGCGACACGCTCGGCGACTCTTCGCGCGAGAACGACCGGCTGCGCTACGTCTGGATGCACACCTACACGCGTCCGTCCTTCGGGCAGCGCGCGGCTTCCGCCGTCCCCTTCCTCTACACGCGCGTCGGAAGCCGTCGCAGCGCGGAGGGCGAAGTGCCGCCGCCCGTCGCTGATCTCGCGGGCGCGGGGCGCGACGTGTGGCAGCGCGTCTTCTGGTCGTCGCTCCAGGCGATCCTGATCGACCCGGTGAGCCTCTCGGTCAAGGCTTCGTCGCGCACCTACCGCCGCAACCTCGACGACTACCGCCAGGCTCACGTCATGCGCGCGCTCGCCGTCCTCTCGCTCTACGAGGAGACGGCGAACGACTCGCCGCAGCCGCTCTTCACCCCGCAAGAGCGGCGCGAGATTTCCGCCCGCCTGATGCTGACGCAAAAGGCTTTCGGCGGCGCGCTCGACGACGTTTACCTGCGCCGCGTCGAGCGGAGCGAGGCGTCGAAGGGCGAGGACGCACGCGGTCACAACTGGGAGCTGCTGCGCCAGCGCGCCGAGGACGACGGTCTCTACTTCGAGCCGCTGACGCTGCCCGACGGCACGGCGACTCACGCGCTGCTGTGGACGACGCGCGAGGACGTTGCGGCGAACAAGGATCGGGAGTTCGAGTCGCGCTTCCTCAACATCGCGAGCCCCTGGCGCGACGCGCGCCTGCGCGACTGGCAGGGCTACACCGAGGCGCGCTACTTCGACGCCGAGGGCCGGCGGGTCGCCGCCGAGACGCCGGGCGCGCGCAAAGTCGAGATGATCCCGCTCGCGCTCTACGGGCTCGATCACCCGAAGATTCCCGCGCTGCTCGTTGACTTCCGCGACACGCTGAACCCGAAGGGGCGCGAGGTGTCGCGCCGGGTCTTGAACGACGTGGCGCGAAACCTCTTCGCCCTCTCGCGCTTCAATCTCGCCTACCTGCTCGGCCGCACCGTGTACGACTGGGTGACGGACAGGCGCGGCATGGACTTGAACCAGCCGTCGCGCCTGCGCGCCTACTCGCAACTGAAACTCCTGCTCTCGCTCGACGCCTCGCTCGACCCGCGTTTGCGCGAGGAGATCAACCGCAGGCTCGAACTCGTCTCCATGAACCCGTTAGAGAACGGCGGCGCGGCGGAGGCGCGGCTCGCGCGCGAGCAGTACGCGGCGCTCTTGGCTTACGCGCGCCGCCCCGACGGGCTCGCCGCCAAGCTCGACCGCGACCGCCGCGCCGAGTTGGTTAAATCCGAGCACGGTCGCGCCGCGCAGACCTTCTTCAAGCTCGCCAACACGCTCTCCTTCGGTCTCTACACGCACCGCGAGGGCGCCGCGATCAACGGCGAGAAGATCGCCGCGCTCGACTTGCAGCGCACGCTCGAACGCCACCGCGCGTTCCTGCGCGAGGTCGCCAAGACGAGCGCGCAGGTCGAGGTCGAATGGAACATCTCGGACGTGCGCCGCTCACTCGAACTGCTCGCCGCGCACGGCGACCGCGCCGACGGCACGACTTCCGCGGCGGTCGCGCGCATCTTCGCCCGCACGTCTGACGAGGACGTGCGCAAGCTCTGCCTCGACTGCCTCTACCGCATCAACAACGAGTCGGCGAAGAGCTCGCTCGTCCGCATCTACCGGGACGAGACGGTCGAGCCGCGCTGGCGCGCCCTCTCCGCCGAATACCTCCGCGCCGCCGCGCGCGATCAGAAACGCATCTCCGCGGGCGACGCCAAGATCATCGCCACCATCGGCGGCAACGAGTGATGATGAAACTGCGTGTCGCGGCGATCTTCCTCCTGCTCGCAGCCTGGTCGGCGTCGGCGAACGCGCAGGCGAAGCGCGTCGTCGTCGTCAAGGTTGACGGGCTGCCGCAGGATCAGATCGACGCCTTCGTCGGCGAGCGCGACCCGCGCACGGGCAGGAGCCTGCTCCCGTGGTTCGAGCACATCTTCTACGAGAACGGCACGCGCGTGCAGAACTTCTACGTGCGCGGCATGAGCCTGTCGGGCCCCTCCTGGTCGCTGCTCGACACGGGGCAGCACCTGCAGATCAAGGGCAACGTCGAGTTCGACCGCCTGACGCTCCACTCCTACGACTACCTGAACTTCATCCCCTTCTGGCTCGGCAGCGCCGGGCGCGTGCGCGTGGACATGCCCGGCGTCGAGCTGCTGGACGAGCTGGGAATCCCCCTGCTCGCCGACAATTACCCTTACGAAGATCGCTTCATCAGCTTCCAGCTCTACGAGCGCGGCGCGCGCTGGACGACTCTCGAGCGCGGCTTGAAAAAATACTTCGGGCGCGCGCCGCGCGATCTCTTCGACGAGTGGGTGATGGGGCTCGAGGGGCGCGACATCATCATGGGTCAGGAGGAGCGCGAGCTCGCCGAGAAGCTGAACGATCCGCGCGTCCGCTACCTCGACTACTATTCGACCGACTTCGACCACGCCGCGCACCACAAC
>JAIVGV010000007.1 GCA_020201365.1 Acidobacteriota bacterium | reverse complement strand
CTGCCACGCCGTCGCCGCTTCAACCCCCGTCGCCATCGCCCCCTCCTCGGTCGCCTTCTTGAACCGAACTTCCGCCCGTCGTCAACCGAACGTGCGACTGATCAGACGCGAACACCGCCACCCGCCGTTAAGGGACGGGGAGCGGATCGCGCCCGCGATCCGCTCCCCCGTGCCCCGTGTCGTCGTGCGCCGGCGCGGGGACGGGGGCGACCCGCCGCCCGCCGCCGCGCCGTCGCCCGGTCGCTTACGGTCTGTCGGGCGCGCCTTCGGGACGGTCTCCGCGCGGCGGACGGTGCTCGCCCATGCGCTTGTGCATCTCGACGAGCTTCGCCTTCTGCTCCGGCGTGAGCACGCCCGCGATCTGCGACATCAGCTTGGCGTGCGCCACGTCCAATTCGACCTGAATCGCCGCGCGCTCCTGCGCGTTGGCGCGCACCGACGCCTCGTCGAAGTTGCCCGCCATGAACGCCTCGTGCTGCGCCTCCATCAGCGTGCGCATCTTCTCGGAGAGCGCCTTCGTGCTGTCGCGGAAAGAGTCTTCGAGCTGCTTGATCTGCGCCTGCTGCGCGTCCGTCAGGCTCAGATCGCGCCCCATCGGACCGAACAGCGGATCGCCGCCGCCGGGTCCGCCGTGCGGACCGCCCGGATGCTGCGCGAAGCCGACGACGCCCGCCAGCATCAACACGGCGACGACCAGCGCGCCGCCCAAAACTTTCCTGCTCCTCAAGTTCATCACAAGCCCTCCAGAGACTTTCGTTGGTTAAAATTCCGAAGACTTCTTCTCTCGCCCTGCCGCCCCTCGGCTCGCCAACTTTATACTCCGGACGCGCGCCGCCGTGTGTAGAGAGTCGGTCATGTCCGCGTAAAGTTTTGTCAACCGCCCAGCCCGCGCCTCTGACACTTCTTTACCGACGGCGCGCGCCGTTTGCGCTACTATGGCACCGGCTCTACCGGGGCGACGCTTTTGAACGACACGACGACGACAAACGGCGCGGCCGACTCGATCCTGATCGTGGACGACGACCGCGAGCTCTCGGAGCTGGTCGCGGAGATGCTCGGCGAGGAGGGCTTCCGCGTCGAGGTCACGAACGACAGCGCCGAGGGGCTGCGGCGCGCGCTCGCGGGCGCGCACTCGCTCGTCGTGCTCGACGTGATGATGCCGGGGCTGAACGGCTTCGAGGTCTTGCGCCGCCTGCGCGCCGCGCCCTCGCGCGTGCCCGTGTTGATGTTGACGGCGCGCGGCGAAGACGTGGATCGCATCGTCGGCTTGGAGATCGGCGCGGACGACTACCTGCCGAAGCCCTTCAACCCGCGCGAGCTGGTCGCGCGCATCCGCGCGATCCTGCGCCGCACGCGGCACGGCGAAGGCGAGGGCGGACGCGAGCCGGAGCGCGTCCGCGTGGGCGACGTCGAAGTTGACACGGGGACGCGGCAGGTCAGGCGCGCGGGCGGGGCGGTCGAGCTGACGAACGTCGAGTACGAGCTGCTGCTGCTGCTGCTCGCCTCGGCGGGTCGCGTCGTCAAACGCGAAGACCTCGTGCGCTCCGCGCTGGGGCGCGAGCTGTCGGTCTTCGACCGCAGCATAGACATGCACATCAGCAACCTGCGCAAGAAGCTCGGTCACCGCGCGGGCGACCACGAGCGCATCAAGACCGTGCGCGGCGTCGGCTACATCTACGCGCGACCGGGAGTGGCGGCGAGATGAAACGATGAATGGTGAACGCGGGATGGTGAACGGAAGGCACCTGATCTTAACTCGTCATTCCGCATTCATCATTCCGCATTCTGCTCTCATCATTAACTGAATTTGCGAAGTCTGTTTCTCAAAGTCTTCCTCTGGTTCTGGCTGGCGATGGCGCTCGTCGCCAGCTCGATCATGCTGATCGTCCACGCGACGCGCGGCGGGCCGCCGCCGCCGCGCCCGCCGCAGTTCGTCGAGAGCGTCGTCGCCGCCTACGCGCGCAACGCCGCCGAGACCTACGAGCGCGACGGCGCGCCGTCGCTCGACACTTTCCTGCGCCACGTCGAAAGCGAATCGAACGTCCGCGCGCGACTCTTCGACGCGGACGCGCGACCCCTCGCGGGCGGCGAGACGAGCGAGGACGAGAGGGAGCTGGCGCGCCGCGTCGCCGAGACGCACGAGCCCGCGTCGAAGCTGGGAGAAGGAGCGGCGGTCGAGGCGCGACCCGCGGCGGCGCGCGACGGCGGCGCGTCTTACGTCTTCGTCGCCACGTTCCCGTTGCGCCCGCCGCCGCCCGCGCGCGCCGCCCGCGACGGCGCGCGCCCGCTGCCTCCGCCGCGCTCGCTGCTCGGTCACCTCGGCTTCTTCTTCGGCGACACCGTCCCCGCGCTCGCGCTGCGGCTCGCGGCGGCGATCCTCACGGCGGGCCTGCTCTGCTTCTGGCTCGCGCGCTCCGTCACCTCGCCCGTCCTGAAGCTGCGCGACGCCACGCGCCGCGTCGCCTCGGGCGACTTCTCCGCGCGCGTCTCGCCGCTCCTCGGCTCGCGCGGCGACGAACTCGGCGCGCTCGCGCGCGACTTCGACGAGATGGCGGCGCGCGTCGAAACCCTGGTCACCGCGCAGAACCGGCTCGTGCGCGACATCTCCCACGAGTTGCGCTCGCCGCTCGCGCGCTTAAACGTCGCGCTCGATCTCGCGCGCAAACGCGCGGGCGCGGACGCGGCTTCGGCGCTCGAACGCATCGAGCGCGAGGCGGCGCGCCTCAACGAGATGATCGGTCAACTGCTCTCGCTCGCGCGCCGCGAGACCGACGGCGACGAGACGCCCCGCGAGACGGTTGACCTCGCCTCACTCGTCGGCGAGATCGCCGCCGACGCGGACTTCGAGGCGCGCAGCCAGAACCGCTCCGTCGCCGTCACGCGCTGCGACGACTGCATGGTGCGCGGCATGAGCGCGCTCCTCAGAAGCGCCGTCGAGAACGTCGTCCGCAACGCCGCGCGCCACGCGCCGGAAGGGACGGCGGTCGAAGTCTCGCTCGAATGTCCGGCGGACGGCGGCGCAAACGGCGGTAGCAACTCACAGGGCGGCGGCTTCGCCCTCATCACCGTGCGCGACCGCGGCGCGGGCGTGCCCGAAGCCGTACTCGCCGACATCTTCCGCCCCTTCTACCGCGTGGACGACGCGCGCGACCGCGAGTCCGGCGGCACCGGGTTGGGCTTAGCGATCACCGAACGCGCCGTCCGCACGCACGGCGGCTCGGTCACAGCCGCGAACCTCGCGGGCGGCGGCTTCGCCGTCGAGATCAGACTCCCCGCCGCGCCGTCCGCCGCGCGAGACGAAGCGAACGCGCGCGCCTAGGCGACCGCGCGCGCCTAGGCGAGAGACGAGCCGCACGACTTCGCGCCGACGAGACCGGGCGCCGCCACAAAAAAATCTTCACACCTTCGCAAAGCAATTAGAGCCGCCCGCGTCCGCCCCCGTACCGCCCGCGCGCGCGGCAACCGTTAAGCTTTCCCTTTCGGCAAGAACACAGCCTGCGCTTACAAGCCTTCGCGCCCCGCCGTGCGCGCGCGCAGTTCTTTTCGGAGGGAGGGATAAGTCCATGCGTTCGAACTTCACACGCGGTTTCGTCTTCAGAGTCTCGCTCGCGTTCGTCGCTCTCGCCGCCTGCGCCGCGGTCTCGTCCGCGCAGTCGCCGACGGGTCAGCGCGTCGCCGAAAACGAGCGGCGCACGCAGGTACGCCTCGCCGAGGAGGCGCGCCACGCCCTCGTGACGCTGCCCTACTACGGCGTCTTCGACTGGCTCGAAGGGCAGGTCATGCCCGACGGCTCGGTGACGCTGCGCGGCGAGGTCGTGCGCCCGACGACGAAGTCGGACGCCGAGGCGCGGCTGCGCGACATAGATGGCGTGACGAGCGTGAACAACCAGATCGAGGTGCTGCCGCTCTCGCCGAACGACGACCGGCTGCGCCAGCGTCTCTATCGCGCGATCTACAACTTCAACTCGCCGCTCTTCCGCTACGCCGAGCGCGCCGTGCCGCCGATCCACATCATCGTCAGCCGCGGGCGCGTCACGCTCAAGGGCGTCGTGGACTCGCGCGCCGACAGCCAGCTCGCCTACATGCGCGCGCGCACCGTGCCCGGCTCCTTCGCCGTGGACAATCAGTTGGAGGTCGCGAACGAGCGAATCAGGTGAGGGGAAGAAAAGTATGAAGTCGGGGCGATGAACGGTGAAGTGAAGACGACTCGCTCTTACTTCATCGCCCGTCGTCCCGACTTCGTCGTTTCCCCTTCACGAGGTTGATCGTGCCGCGGCAGTTCTCGACGCCGCAGCGGCACGGGTAGTCGTCCGGGTGGTAGGAGTCCATGTAGTCGAGCGTCAGCTCCTCGCCGGGCTCGATGTCGCGCAGGGCGAAGAAGATGATGTGCTCGCGGATGATGCGGATGAAGGCGTTGGGCTGGCACGAGTGGTTGACGAACTGCGAGCCGTTGCCGCCGCGGCTGCTGTCAATGCCCCAGTAGGAATCTATCCCGCAGATGTGCAGACGGCGCCTGCCCCGCATCCGGCGCGCCGCCTCGACGCGCGAGACGCGCTCGCCGACCAGCTCGACGATCTTCCGCCCCTTCTCGAACCTCTGCGTCGCGAAGCACCCGCGCCCGTCGATCTTCGATCTGCCGACGCGGATGCCCGGCGCTAAATTCTCGACGCCCGCCGCGCGCGCCTTCCCGTCCCCTTTGCGCTTCCCTCTCACACTCATGCTCACTCGAACTGCCTCTTGAACTCCGCGAACTGCTCGCGCAGCCCCTCGAGCTCCGCGCGCAGCGCGCCCAACTCCTCTTCGAGCCGCGCGACGCGCTCGCCGTCAACGCGCGACGCGCGCGCGGTCGTCGCCGCGCCCGCGCCCGCCGTCGCCTCCTGCTCTTCAAACTTCACCTCGCCCGTCAGCAGCTGCGCGTAGCGCGACTCCTTCTGCCCCGCCGCGCGCGGCAACTTGACGACCAGCGGCGCGCGCCCCTCGCGCGACATCAACCCTTCGAGCGCCGACTCGACGAACTGCGTGCCGGAGAAAGGGTACAGCCGCTCCGTGCGCCCGCGCAGCTCGCCCGGCGTCTGCGTCCCGCGCAACAGCAGCACGCAAAGCAGCGCCAGCTCCGCCTTGCTCAAGCCCAGCGCCTCGTCCAGAACGTGCCGGTACTTCGGCACGCGCCCGTCGGCGGTGCGCACCTCGCGCGCCAGTCCCTGCGCGCGCAGACTCTCTATCGCCGCCGCGACCGTCCGCTCGTCGTAAGAGACGACGGGGTCGCGGTTCGAAATCTGGTTGCACGCGTTCACCAGCGCGTTCAGCGTCAGCGGGTAATAGTCCGGCGTCGCCAACTGCTTCTCGGCGAGCGCGCCCACGACGCGCGCCTCCTCCGCGCTCAAGCGCGTCCCTTCCGAAAATGTCGTCATCGCACACAGCTTACAACGTCGCCGCGCCGCCCCGCACGCCCGCGTCGGCTGTGATGCCCGCCCGCCCTGATGTTAAAATCGAAGGGCGATGAGCGAGCCGGTGCACCTGACGGGGCTGACTGGGGACGAGCTGCGCGCGTTCGCGCGCGGCTTGGGCGAGCCCGACTACCGCGCGCGCCAAATCTTCGCCGCGCTGCACCGACGCCGCCTGCGCTCCTTCGACGAGATGACGGACTTGCCGAAGGAGCTTCGCGCGACGCTCGCCGAGCGCGCGAGGGCTTCGACGCTGGCAGTCGAATCGCGTTACATCTCAGCGGACGGCACGCGCCGTTACCTGATGAAGACGCATGACGGCCTCCCCGTCGAGACCGTCTTCATCCCCGAAGAGCGGCGCGACACGATCTGCTTCTCGTCGCAGTCCGGCTGCCCGCTGCAGTGCAGCTTCTGCCTGACGGCGAAGCTCGGCTTACTTCGCACGCTCACCGCCGGAGAGATCGTCGAGCAGATCGTCGTCGCCTTGAACGACGCATACGGCGTCGGAGTCCGCGCGCCGCGCGGCACGAACCTCGTCGCGATGGGCGCGGGCGAGCCGATGCTCGCGTATGACTCGCTGCTGAAGGCGCTGCGCGTCATGGCTGCGGAGGACGGCTTGCACATCGTCCCGAACCGCGTCACGGTCTCGACCGCGGGGCTCGCCCCGAAGATACGCGAGCTGGCGCGCGAGCCAGACCGACCGCACCTCGCCGTCTCGCTCGCCGCGCCGACCGACGAGCTGCGCGACGAGCTGATGCCGATCAACAAGCGCTGGAACCTGGACGAGCTGCTCGCCGCCTGCAAGGAGTTCGAGAAGTCGCTCAAGCCCGGCGAGCGCTTCACCTTCGAGTACGTCATGCTCGACGGCGTCAACGACCGCGAAGAGCACGCGCGGCAGTTGGCGAACCTGCTCAACCGCCACCGGCTCAGCGCGAAGGTGAATTTAATCCCGCACAACCCGGCGGAGGGCTTGCCCTACCAGCCCTCGCCGCCCGAACGGGTCGAGCGCTTCAAAGAGATTCTGGAGCGCAAAGGCGTCCGCGCGTTTGTGCGCCGCCCGCGCGGGCGCGACATCTACGCCGCCTGCGGCCAGCTCGCCGCGCGCACGCAAGCGAACAACCTCAGCGCCGCCCTCGTGCATCAATTGACGCGGTGAGTTGTGGAATCGCGGCGCGCGCGGGAGCCGGCGCGGTTGCGATCTGAAATTTGAAGTCCGAGATTTAAGTGAAGGACGAGATGACACGCACGACTAACGAAACGACGACCCGAACCGACCTTCTCCGCCGCGCGCTCCGGCTCGCGCTCCCCGCGCTCATCGTCTGCTTCGCCGCCGCGGGCGTCGCGCGCGCGCAGGCTGACGTGGACGTGAAAGGCTTCTACGCCGTCAACCGCGCGCAGCAGGGGCGCGCCGTGCAAGCCGTGATCGTGATCGACGTCCCCTCCGGCTACCACATCAACGCCAACAAGGTCGGCAACAAGTTCTCGATCCCCACGACCGTCAAGCTCGACGCCCCCGAAGGCGCGCGCGTCGGCGCCGTTGCCTTCCCGCGCGGCACCGTGCGCAAGCTCAAATTCTCCGACGACCCGCTCGCGCTCTACGAGGGTCGGGCTATCCTGCGCTTCAACGTCACCTTCCCCCCGAACTTCCAGACCGGCGAGACGGAGCTTCGCGCCCGCGTCCGCTACCAAGCCTGCAACGACGAGGTCTGCTACCCGCCCCAGACCCGCGAGATCACCATGCCCATCGCGGTCGTTTCGGCCAGCGATCAGGTCAAGCAGATCAACCGGCAGTTCTTCGGCGGCGGTCGCAGGAAGTAAGACTCAGCGAGTCCGCGGCGACCTCAACTCGTCCTTAATCCGCTTCGCCGCGACTTTTAGATAATTCGCGTCCAGCTCGAAGCCCGCGAAGTGACGCCCCAGCCGCGCGCACGCGACGGCGGTCGTGCCCGATCCGCAGAACGGATCGACGACGAGATCGCCCGCGTCCGTCGAGGCGAGCAGGATTCGCTCAATCAACGCTTCCGGCTTCTGCGTCGGGTGCTTGCCGTAGCGCTTCTCGCGCGCGGACGGCGCACCGATGCGCCACAGCGACTGCATCTGCTTGCCCGCGTTCGCGCGCTTCATCTCCGCGTAGTTGAACTTGTGTTTCGCCGTCTCGTCGCGCCGCGCCCAGATGAGCGTCTCGGTGGCGTGCGTGAAGTAGCGGCACGAGAGGTTCGGCGGCGGGTTGGTCTTGAGCCACGCCACGTCGTTCAGGATTTTGAAGCCGAGCGTCTGGAGCGCGTAGCCGACGCTGTGGATGTTGTGCGACGTGCCCGACACCCAGATCGTACCCGTCGGTTTCAGCAGCCGACGGCACTCCGCCAGCCACGCGAGGTTGAACTCGTGCATCTCTCGCGCATCAGACAGACGATCCCAACGCCCCTTGTTCACGCTCACCATCCGACCTGACTGGCACGTGACGCCGTCATTCGACAGGAAGTAAGGCGGATCGGCGAAGACGAGATCGACGACACCGCCGCGCGCGCGCCGCAGCAGATCGAGGGCGTCGCCGCGGTAGAGACGGATCGCCGCCTCGTCATCAACGAAGAACGGCGACGGGCGGGAATCTCCGCGGGCGGTTCGTCGGCTCGCAGTTTTTTTGTTCGTCGTTTTCAGAATCGTCGCGGGCTCGCGTGAATCAGATCGCGCGTCGTGAAAGCGGCTTGAATGGTAACTTGGAAAAGACTAAAGTCAAGCCCGTCTTCGAGACCCGACGCGCAGCACGCGAAGCACGACAGCCGGGCGATGATGACGAGGCGGCCTTGACGGCTTCGCGAATCTCAGCGCCGACCGACGACGCCGAGCAGGCGACCCGTGCGACCGTGCACTTTCTTCTCGCGGCGGTAGGAGAAGAAGAGGTCGGTGCGGCACATCGTGCAGAGCGGCGCGAGCGTGATGTTTTCGGCGCGCACGCCCGCGGCGACGAGCTGTCGGCGGTTCGCCTCGTGCAGGTCAACGAGCGCGTGACCGTCGCGCGTCGGCGTGAAGAGCGAGTCGGCGCCCGCCGCGAAGTTCTCTTTGAAGACCTCGCAGACCTCCGCGCCGACCTCGTAGCAGCACGAAAGCGCCGCGGGTCCGACCGACGCGACGACGTCTTGCGCGCGCGTGCCGTACTCGTCTTTCATTCTTTCGAGCGCGCGGGCGACGATTGAGCGGGACGTGCCGCGCCAGCCCGCGTGGACGGCGGCGCAGGCGCCCGTCGGCGCGTCGCCGAGGAGGACGGGCACGCAGTCGGCGGTCTTGACGCCGAGGAGCACGCGCCGCAGGTCGGTCGTCAGCGCGTCGCAGCGCTCGCTCTCGCCGACCGCGTCGGGCGCGGGCTCTTCAGTCGAGCGCGCGACGCGCACCTGCGTGCCGTGGACTTGCCAGCAGGCTTCGAGCTTCCAGTCGCCTTCGAGGAGGGAGAGGAAGCGGCGGCGGTTCTCGTGGATGTTCTCGGCGGCGTCCTCGTCGAAGCCCGCGAGGTTGAGATCGTTTTCGGGGAAGGGGCTCACGCCCCCGGCGCGCGTCGAGAAGGCGTTGGCGAAGCCCGCCTCGTCGAGCGCGCGCGAGGAGAGGGCGCGCAGGTCGCCGCGCGCGCGCCAGTAGAACCCGGCGCGTTCTAGTTCCAGATCGGCGGGAGAGTTGATCGTCTCGGTCGGCATAGACATGATCGAAGTCGGGCGCGTGCGCGAGACGCTGGCGCGCACGCCGCGCTTCGTCGAGCGCGTGTTCACCGCGGCGGAGCGCGCCTACTGCGACTCGCGCGGCGCGGTCGCGGCGCAACATTATGCCGCGCGCTTCGCCGCGAAAGAAGCCGCGATGAAGGCGCTCGGCACGGGCTGGCGCGACGGGCTCGCGTGGCACGACATCGAGATCACGAACGACGACGCGGGCGCGCCCAAGATCAACTTCCGCAACCGCGCGCGCGAGCTTTTCGATCTCTCCGGCGCGACGCGCGCGCACGTCTCGCTCTCGCACACCTCGGAGCACGCCGTCGCGCAGGTCGTCCTCGAACGGCGCGACGGCGACTCCGCCTCGACCTCACGATCAAAATCCTCGTGACCGTCAGTCGTCGCCGTGCGACGCGCGTGCGGCGCGCGGTGCGTGCGCCGCGCCAAGCAGCCGCTCGATCTGCGGGAGCGCTTCGAGCGCCGCCGCCTCGCCCGCTTCGATCATCTCGCCGGCGCGCGCCATCTCGTCCCAGCGGATGTGACCGACCTTCGGCAACACGCAGACGTCCGCCTCGCGCAGCTCGCGCTCGGTGGCGCTGCGCTGCGCGTGGATCATTGATTGGAAGATGATGCCGACGGCGGAGCGCGGCGCGCCTAAGAACTTCGCGCCCTCGCAGTTCACGTCCACCGCGACGACCACGTCCGCGCCGAGCGCGCGCGCCGCGGCGACGGGGAGGATCGTGACGAGCCCGCCGTCAACGAGCTGCCTTCCCCCTTCGTCCGCGACGGGCACGTACCAGCCGGGGACGGCGCAGCTCGCGCGGATGGCGAAGGCGACGTCGCCGCGGTCGCGGAAGACGACCGCGCGCCCCGTCGCGAGATCGGTCGCGACCGCCGCGAACGGCAGTCTCAAATCCTCGAAGCGCGTCGCGGGGAACTGCGCGCGCACGTACTCCTCCATGCGCGCGTTCGACTGAACGCCGAGACGCGAGAGCGTGAGGCGCCCGAAGTCGCGCCAGCGCATGCGCCGCGCGAAGGCTTCGATCTCGGCGAGCGGCATCCCCGCCGCGAACGCGCCCCCGGCGAGCGCGCCCGCCGAAGTGCCCGCCACGCAGTCGACCGGGACATTGTGCGCGGCGAGGGCTTTCAAGACGCCGACGTGCGCCGCGCCGCGCGCCGCGCCGCCCGAGAGCGCGAGCCCGACGCGCGGACGGCGAGCGGGATTATTGAACTCGTGCGACATAAGAAAGATGCCGGGTGTTAGGTGCTAGATGTTAGCCGAGGCGGTGACTGGCATCCAGCATCGAGCACCTGCCATCTAGCTCTTGGCGAGCGCGGGATCGAGGATGACGACGTCGGCGCGCGAGCGGGCGTCGTCGAGGAAGGCGTCGGTGTCGGACTCGACCTTGGCTTCCGTCAGGGTCTGCTCGATCTGCGCGCTCGCCTGTTCGAGCGTGGGGACGATGACGCCGGGGTGCTGGCGGCGGAAGCGCGGGGCGTAGGTGTCGCGGTAGTAGTCGGCGATCTCCTTCTGCGCGACGACGACGAAGTCGCGGAAGCGGAAATCCAGGTAGCGCTCGATCTCAAGGCGCTGCGTGACGATCTCGCGGAACTGATCGGCGGACAAGCCGACGCGTGCGATGCGCGCGTAGAAGGCGGCTTGCGAGGGGAAGCGTTTGATGAGCGCGGTCTGCGCGTCCGCTACGTCCTTGTCGCTCGGCGCGACGGTGGGGAGCCTGCCGGACTCTTCGGCGATGAGCCGCTGGTCAATGAGACGGTCGAGCGCCTGCCGCAGGTCTTCGGCGCGCGGGTTGTCGAGCGGCGTGTCGGGCTGGAGCGCGAGCTGCCAGAGGAGATCGGTGTAGGTGACGAGCTCGCGCCCGTTGATCGTCGCCACCATCTTGTCCACGACCTCCTGCCCGCGCGCGGGCTGCGCGGCGAAGCAGAAGGCGCACGGCAGCACGAGCAGCGCGACGAAGCGCGCGCAGGCGCGACGGGTTGACGATTCTTCACGAGGCGGCGCGGCGACGCGGCGCGGCGCGCTTGGCGCGTTCGTCGTCGCGAATCTCACGTCTCGTTCGTCTCTCACCTCTCGCCGTACTTTCATCACTCGTCCCTTCGTCTTCCCTTCCCCAATCCGAAATCCCAGATCCGCAATCAGAAGGTCTGCCCGAAGCGGAAGCTCAGGCGCGTGCGCTTGAGCCGGTGGATGGCGGGCGGGAAGCCGGCGTTCTGCGGCAGCTCGAACTCGGGCGGGTTGAGCAGGTAGCCGTAGTCCACGGCGAGGGGTCCCAAGGGGGTCTTGACGCGGAAGCCGAGACCGACCGTGTGCGTCCAGGTGACGCGCAAGTTTCTCTCGTTGATGTCGGTCGAGCCTGAGCGGTCGTTGCGCCCGAAGATGTCGCCGACGCGGCGGAAGACGTTGCCGCCGTCGTAGAAGGGCACGATCTGAAAGTTCGTCTTCAACGGCACGCGCGCCTCGACGTTCAGGACGGCGAGCGCGTTCCCGCCGACGGGCACGTCGAACGGATCGAGGCGCACCTGGTCGCCCTTGTTGTTGCGGAAGACGCCGCCCGCGCAGCTCTGCACGCCGGTGACGGTGAGCTGACCCGGACAGACGGCGAGGCGCGGTCCCGCCTCCTCGAAGCCGAAGCCGCGAAGCGTGAGCGAGCCGCCGGAGAAGAAGCGCTCGCTGATCGGGAGCGTGCGGTCAACGTCGGTGATCGCGCCGTCGCCGTCGCGGTCGCGCGGGTTAAAAAGGTTCGCCGCGCCGAGCGTGCCGTTGACGGCGATGATCGTCTGGCTGAACGCGCCGCCGACGTTCGAGAGCAGCCCCCGCGGGCGCTCGATCTGCGCGGCGCGCGACTTGTCGCCGCCGAAGCGCCAGTAGCGGCGGTAGCTCGCGAGCAGTTTCGTGAAAGACAGGTTGCCGCCGAGCTGCCGGAGCGCGACCGAGAAGTCGGCGCTGAAGAACTCGCCGCGCGTCGGGTCGAACGCGCTGTCGCGCGTGTCGCGCGTCAAGGTCGTGCCGAGGCGCGAGAGGCGCACCGCCCGGTCGGGCTGGAGGATCGGCTCGAGCAGGAGGCTTCCGATGTTGCGGAGGCGCACGTCCTCGTAGTTGTAGCGCACGAAGAGGATCGTGTTCGTGCGATCTTGGATGACGCGCTGCGACTCGACGTTGAAGGTGAAGCGGTTGATCGACGGTTCGCCCGCGTGCGGGCACTGCGCTTCGGGCAGCGTGCAACTGATGAGGATCGGGTTGCCGTCGGGGTCGAGCCGCTGGACGATGCCGAACGAGCCCTGATCGAGCGTCGAGCGGAAGAAGCGCGTGACGCTGCGATCACTCTGGTACTGCGCCGAGATCGCGAGCGGCGAGAACTTCGTCTCGCCGTAGTGGCGGAAGCGCGGATCAAAATACTCGAGGCGGACGAGCTGGTGCAGTTGGTTGCCGCGCGCGCGCACCGCGCCCTGCCGGAGCGAGCCGAAGAGGTTGTTGTGGTAGAGCTCGAAGAGACCGAGCGGCCCGCCGTCGGTCGAGTAGCCGCCGCCGTAGTCCATCCTTCGGGGCGGCAGCTCCTCGAGGTCTATGATCACGTCGTGCTGCGTGAAGCCCGAGGCGGTCTCGCCGTGCGGCTCCGAGCGGACGACGACCGAGCGGAAGGCGTTCGTGTTGTAGAGAATGCGCTCCGTCTCGCGCAGCTCATCTAGTCGCAACTCGTTGCCGGGGCGCAGCGGGATGGCTTCGAGGATCGCCTTGCGCTTGGTTCTGAGGCGCGAGGCGGTGGGCGTGTCGTCTTCGCTTCCGTTGATGAGGATGCGGTCAATGAAGACCTTGCCGCCCTCCTTCACGTCATAGACGATCCGCACCTGCTCGTCGTCGCCCTTACGGGGCAGCTCGACGACGCTCGCGTTCACCTCGGAGTCAACGTAGCCGTTGCGCGCGTAGAGATCGCGTATGCGCCCGGCGTCGGTGCGCGCGAGCGTGCGCGAGTAGGGCGCGCCCGTGACGGTGCAGGGCTGGCTGCTCTCCTTCGCGGCGGCGCAAGGCTCTCCGAGCAGGCGGCGCGACTCGTAAATCTGGTTGCCGCGCACCTCGACTCCGGCGACGCGCGTCAAAGGTCCCTCGTTGACGGCGAAGGTGACGACGAGGCTTTCGCTGTTGAGCGTGACGCCGCGCCTGACTTCGACGGTCGCCTTGCGGTAGCCCATCTCGCGCATCCGGTTCTGGATCGTGCGCTGATCGGCGGCGAGCGCCTCGTCGCTCGTGTAGCCGTGGCCGTAGCCGAGGTAGGGGATGAACTCCAAAAGGTTGCGCGTCTGCGACTTCAGATCGTCCTGCACGTCAGCCACCGTGAGCTTGTCCGTGCCCTCGATGCGGATCGCCGTGAGGATGTACTTGCGGTCGCGATCCACGTCGTAGGCGATGTTGACCGTGTGACCGCTCAAGTTCTGCGGGTTGAGGTTCTGGCAAGACTCTTCGACGACCGCCTCCTCTATGTCGAACTGCAAGTCATCGGGCGCGGCGGCGGCGGGCGGCGGCGCGTCCGCCGTGCAGCGCGCGCGGACGCGGGCGAAGAAATAGCCGTTCTCCTGGAGCTTGATCGTGATCCGCCGCCTGCCCTCCTCGATCGCCGACTGATCGATCGTCCCCTCGCGGCGCACGGGCAGGAGTTCCTTCTGCGTCTTCTCGCTCACGTCGAAGCCGCGCACGGAGACGTTGACTTTGGGTCCGACGCCGCCCGTCAGAGTGATCGCGACGGCGTCGCGCTGCGAGTCGAGCTGCGCGCGCTCGTCGAGCTGCGGCGCGAGGAACCCTCCGGCGATGATCGCCTGCCGGACGCGCGCCACGTCGTCGGCGAGCGCGGCGCGCGAGAAGGGCGCGCCCGATTGGAGTTTCAGCGTCGGCTGGACGGTCGAGGGGTTGAAGCCCGTGACGTTGATCGTGAAGCTCTGGACGGTCGCCTGCTCGCCCGCGTTGACGTTGTAGGTGACGGTCGCGCCCGTGCCAGCCGGGTCAACTTGCGTGGCGTAGGTCACCTCGGCGCGGTAGAAGCCGTGATCGCGCAGGTACGTCTGGATGAGGTCGGCGTTGTTGTCGAGCGCCTGCCGCGAGACGCGCGCGCCGCCCTCCAAGCCGGTGAGGCGCGTGCGTATGTCGTCGGCGGTGATCCCCGCGTCCGCGGGGATGGTCGGGTTGATCATGACTTTGCTGATCCGCACCTGCGGTCGGACGACGAAGCGCAGCGCGACGCCCCCGGCGCCCGCGTCCCTCGCCTCGACGCGCGCGTCCGCCACGCGACCCGACTGGAACAGCTTGATCAGCGACTCGCGCACGTTCGCCGCCGCGAAGGTCGTGTCCGGCGTAACCGCCAGCAGCGCGCGCAGGTCGCCCTCGGCGCGCTCGTCGCGCGGCACGCCCTCGAAGACCACCTCGACCGACGCGATGTTCTTCCCCTCGTAACGGCTCAAGTCCGGGAGCACGGACGCGCGCCCCCCCGCCGCGCCGCACGCGGCGACGATGAGAAGTACGAGGATGAAACTGCGTCGAATCACTGTTAGCCGTTAGCCGTTAGCCAGAAGCAAATGCTCGAAGCTAACAGCTTCCTCAGAAACGCTTCCTGAAACGCACCTCGAAGCTGAAGTTGTCGCGCTGCGCGCGCAGGGTGTTGATGGGTCCCTGCTGGTACTGCGCGACGAAAGAGAGCCTGTCCGAGAGCCGGTACTCGACGGCGAACACCTGGTTCGGATCGGTCGTCACGTTGGTCGAGTAGGTCACGCTCAGGTTGCGATTAATCTGGCGACCGACGGTGAGCCGCGCCGTCGGGCTCGCGCCGCCGCGCCCGGCGATGAGCGGATCGATCTGGAAGCGGTTGAGACCGAACAGGCGGTCGGTCGCCTTCTGCACGGGCTGGCTGACCAGAGTCTCCGTCAGCAGGCTCGCCGCCGTGCCGACGCCCGTCTGCGAGAGGGCGGACTGGCTCTCGTCGTTCGACGCGAGATCGCCCGTCAGGATCAGCGACACCACGTCAGCCTGCGGGAGCGCCGGCTCCGAGCGCACGTCCGCCGTCAACTGCGAGAGCGGTCCCGTCAACTGCACGACCGTGCGGTAGCCCTTGATCTCCGACTCGGCTTGCACGTTCAGGACGGGATCGGGCTGCTGCTGCGGCGGGAGATCGATGATCGCGCGCGTCAGCTCGAAGCGCTGGTTGCGTATGAAGTTGATCGTGCCGCGCGTGGCGGTGAGCCGCCCCGAGATGATCGGCTCCTCGGCGGGACCGCGAATCTGGAGGGAGACCGAGCCCACGGCGTCCGCCAGGTTGTTGCGCACGACGAGCGCGTCGCGCCCCTCGACCTGCAGGTCGAGCCGCACGTTCGACGCGAGCGCGCCGCCCGCGCCGACGCCTCCGCCGACCCCCTCCGTGATCGTCGCCTGCTTGCGGCGGTCTATGAAGTCCGCGAGCTCTATCGGCTGCGTGTACTCCGTGCGGCGCAGGTTCACGGTGCCGCTGATGATCGTCCCCGGCGGATCGAGCTTGCCCTCGACGACGATCTCAGCGTCCGCCGTGGAGCGGAAGTCTTTCGGCAGCGGCAGGGTGATCTGCGTGCCCGTCACGGCGAGGCGGAACTGCGACGGGCGGAAGCCCGCCAGGAGCGCGCCGCCCGTGACGTTGACGCGCCCGCCGCCGAGCGTGCCCGTGAGCGACTCGATCTCGGCGCGATCCGCCGTGAAGCGGATCGTGCCGTTGATGTTCTGGGTGGTGAGCCGCTCGTCCTGGATGATCGTCGAGAAGGTCGCGTCCGAGACGGTGGCGACGCCCGTCACGCGCGGCTCGGCGAACGTGCCCGCGACGTGCGCTTCGAGGCGCGCGACGCCGCCGAAGAAGTTGTCGCGCGAGAGACCGTTCAAGACGCGCAGGTTCAGATCGCCGTTGACGGAGAAGTTCTGGCGACCCTCGGCGCCGAGCGCGGCGGTGCCGCCGAAGACGAGGTTGGTGTTCGGACCCGTGAAGCGCGTGCGGTCGAAGCTGACCTCCTGCGGCGAGAAGGAGACGACGAGCGGGTCTTCCGCCGTGAGCGTCACGTCCTCGATCTGGATGGCGAACTGCGAGAAGCGCGCCGTGCCGCGCAGCGCGTTGAAGTTGAAGCCCTCGCGCCGGTCGAAGATGTTGCCCGTGGCTTCGACCGCGCCGGTCGCCTTGCCCGTCACCTTCACGCTCGCGCCCGGCAGCAGCGCCGCGAAGAGCTGCGTGAGGTCTGCGCCGCTGAACGTCGTCGTGACGTGCGTCGGCATGTTCTCGTTCGAGAGGTCAACTTCCGCCGAGAGCACCTGCGGCTGCGTGCCGCCGAAGATGCCGGTCGAGAGCTGGAGCGTCAGGCGATCATTTTCCGTGCGCGCGGTGAGGGCGAGCGCGCCCGCCTGCTGCCCGTTGATCGTGACGTTGTGACCGGTGCCGTCCATCGTCACGTTGTACGTGCGCGGCTCGCCGTAGACGCCCGCCGCGTGCGCCGTGAAGTCGAACGTGCCGCCGACGTTCGCCGGGGCGGCGGCGCCCAAGAGCGCCTGCACCACGTCGAGGCGGACGCCCGCGCCCTTCGCGCTCAGGTCGAAACGCTTCTCGTCGAGGTTGTACGTGCCGCTCGCCGTCAGCTCGCCGGAGCGGAAGCGCGCGTCGAGGTTCTCGACGTTGACGTTCGAGCCGCTGAAGGTCGCCTTCGCCGTGATCGAGTCGAAAGGCTCGCCGCGAATCACGCCGGGCCCGGCGCGCAGGTCGGCGCTGCCGCTCATCGCGCCGGGAAGACCGGTGACGCTGAGCTTGCCGGACGTCGGACCGACTGCGGCGAGGTCTGCGCTCGCGTTCGCCGCCGCCTCCTCGCCGCCGCCGACTTTCGGGACGAGCGCGAGGATCGAGCCCACGTCGAAGCGGTCGAGCGTCGCGTCGAGCGAGATGTTGTTCTCGCCCGCGCGCGGGACGGTGGCGACGAACTGGGCGGAGCCTCCGTCGCGCCCCACGAGCCGCCCGTCGGTGACGCGCGTGGCGGCCTGATCGGAGTCGAGCGTCGCCGCGAGCGAGCCCACGTCGCGCCCGTTGACGAGGAGCGAGGCGAGCGAGGCGCGGCCGCTCACAATCGGATCGCCGAGCGCGCCGCGCAGCGTGCCGTTAAATTCCAAACGACCCGCGAGGTCAACGCCGTAGTCGTGATGAATCTTGTCCTCGAAGACGGGCAGCAGGTTCGACGCGATGACGACGCGCTCAAGCTCCGCCGCGTCGGACGACGTGAGATTCACATGCAGGTTCGAGTTGCCCTCGAACGAGAACTGACCCGCCGCGTCCAAGCGCGACGCGCCAGCCTGCAAGCTCGCGCGCTCGATCTGGAAGAGTCCGCTGTTTGCGCGCAAGCCCACGTCGCCCGTCACGGGCGTGCGACCGTTCACCTCGTCGCCGGTCTCGCCCGCGAGCCGCGCGTTGAGCGTCCCCGTTGCGCGCGCGAAGTCCGTGCCGGGGAACGTCAGGCTCACGTCGCCGGTAGCCGCGCCCGTCACGGGGACGGCGCGACCCGTGAGCACGTTCAGGAGCGCGCCCACGTCGAGCCCCTCGAACGTGGCGTTCACGCGCGACGCGCCGCGCGCCGTGTTGATGACGGCGTTGCCGCGCGCGCGCCCCTTCATGGCTTCCGCCGAGAAGTTGTTGAGCTGAATCTCGCTGTTCGTCGCGACGACCGCGGCGCGCGCCGCTCCGAGCGGCACGTCGCCGAGCACGCCGCCGCCGAGCGAGAGGTCGGCGGACGCGCGGTAGCGACCCGAAGGCTCGACGACGAAGACCGGGCGCGCGAGCTTCACGTTCTCGGCGCGCCCCTCGGTAAAGCCCTTCTTCGCGTCGCCCGTCTTGAAGGCGACCGTGCCCGCGTTGATGTCCGACGTTGTGCCCTCGACGCGCCCGCCCTCGTAGATCGCGAGCCGCACCCCGGCGATGTTGAGATCGCCCACGCGCGCGCCCGCGATCTCGCCGCCGCCGACGCGCACGCCGCTCGTCTCAACTCTCGTCACGCCGTCGCGCGCCGTCGCGGTGACGGACGACGTGGTGACGCCTTTAAGTTTCGTCGTGCCCGAACTGATCGCGCCCGTCGAGACGCCGTTGGCGGAGGCGTCGAAGTTGCGCGCGTCTTTCATCTTCAGGCGCAAGCCGGAAGCCTGCACGCCCGCGAGCTGCGCGCCCGCCGCGCGCACGTTCGACGCGCTGACGCTCTTGGCGGTCGCGTCGAGCTGCGAGTCGCGGTAGTCGGCGACGGCGTCGGCGAGGATCAGATTCGCGATCGAGTTCTCGCCGCTGCGCGCGGCGGCTGCGCGTAGCTCGCCCAAGAAACGGAAGTCAGAGCCCGTGCCCATCACGCCGCCGCGTAGCTGGACGGCGTTCAAGACGAAGTCGCCCGCCGTGAGCAAATCCGCGACGGCGCGACCCTGCGCGTTGTAGCTCTGCTCGGCGGCGTCGCCCGTGGCGTTGGCGTTGACGCTCAGGTTCTTCAGGCGGATGTTTCCGGCGGCGAGCGCGTCGGAGTTGATCTGCCCCTCGACTTTGAACTTCTCGCCCTGGTCTCCCGTCGTAGGTGAGCGTGGAGTTGTCGAAGGCGACGGTGACGCGGTTCATCTGGCTCGACGCGGGCGCGCTCTCGTCGTCGGGCGCGATGGTGGCGCGCAGGTTGCGCGCCACGCCGGAGAGTTCGTGCTTCGCGTCGCCGTAATAGACGGTCGCGTCTTTGAGCGTGACGTGGGCGGTCGCGTAGGAGAAGACGATGCGGCGGTTCTTGTCTTCGGGCGGGAGATGGATGTTGCGGAAGTTCGAGCGCCCCTGCTCGTCGAACTTGACCCAGAGCTTGAGCCCGTCGATCTCCAGCGCTTCGAGGTTGACGTTGCGGCGCAAGGAGAGAGCCCACATGTCTTCGACGCGCACGGTCGCGAGCAGACGATCCGCGTGCCCGAGCTGCTCGCCCGTCGTCGCGTCGTAGAGATCGACGCCGGTCAGCTCCGCCGTGCGCGGTCCCAGGCGCGTGCGGAAGCCGTGAATGTCGGCGCGGATGTTGTACTCGGCGAGCGTCTGTTTGATCTGCCGCTCGATGAGGCTGTCAACCTGCCCCGTGCGGTAGAGCAGGACGGCGACGGCGACGAGGAGCACTACGCCTGCGACGAGCAGGACGCCCGTCAGCAGCGCGTTGCGGCGCGTGACGTAGCGGCGACGCCAGCCGAGGCGCGTGCGCGGCGCGGGCGCGCCTGACCCGCCGCCCGCCCCCGACGACTCGCCGCGCGCGTCGGTCGCGGGCGCAGGATCATGGGCTTCCGGCGCTGGTTCGTGAGAACGTCCCTCTTGATCGTCAACAGGCATATCAAAAAAGTACTGAGTACTGAGTACTGAGTACTGAGTGAAAGCATCCTGTTTTTACTCAGTACTCAGTACTCAGTACTCAGTACTTCTTTCGCCGGTTCGCCGAGCGGCACGTTGCCGACGACCTCCAGCCCGAAGCCTTCGAGGGCGGCGACCTTCGGCGGGTGGTTCGTCAAAAGCATGATGCGGCGCACGCCGAGGTCGTGGAGGATCTGCGCGCCCACCCCGTAGTCGCGGTTCGCGCCGTAGCCCGTCTCCACACTCGCCTCCGCGAAGCTGACTTTCCGCTCCTACATCACGGCGTAAGTCTTGAGTTGGTGCATGAGATCGAGCCCGTGCTCGCGCTGCTTCAAGTAGAGCACGACGCCGCGACCCTCCGCCGCGATCTTTTCAAGCGCGGTGTGGAGCTGAAAGCCTGAGTCGTCGAGGAGCGATCCGAACACGTCGCCCGTCACGTTCTCCGTGTGGACGCGCACGAGCACGGGCTCGTCGGTCTGCACGTCGCCCATGACCATCGCGAGGTGTATCTCGCCGTTGACGACGTTCTCGAACGCCACGGCGCGGAAGCGACCGAAGACCGTCGGCACGTCGGTCTCGACGGCGCGGCGCACGAGCGTCTCTTTGCGGATGCGGTAGCGCACCAGGTCTGCGACGGAGATGATCTTGAGGTCGTGCTCTTTGGCGAATTCGACTAACTGCGGCAGGCGCGCCATCGTGCCGTCGGCGTTCATGATCTCGCAGATGACCCCGGCGGGCTTCAATCCCGCGATGCGCGCGAGGTCAACGATCGCCTCGGTCTGACCGGGGCGGACGAGCACGCCGCCCTTGCGCGCGCGCAGCGGGAAGACGTGACCGGGGCGCGCGAGGTCTTGCGGGCGCGTCTTCGGGTCAACGGCGGTCAGGATCGTCGTCGCGCGGTCGGAGGCACTGATGCCGGTCGTCACGCCCTTGCGCGCCTCGATGGAGACGGTGAAGGCCGTGTTGAAGAAGGAGGTGTTGTCGTTGACCTGCATCGTGAGGTGCAGCTCGTCGCAGCGCTCCTCGGTCAAGGGCATGCAGATTAACCCTCGGGCGTGGGTCGCCATGAAGTTGACGATCTCGGGCGTGACGAGTTCGGCGGCGCAGGCTAAGTCGCCCTCGTTCTCGCGCGACTCGTCGTCCACGATGATGACGAGGCGTCCGTCGCGTATGTCGGCGGCAGCCTCTTCGATAGAAGCGAAAGGCATCTCGGTTTTTCTCGGTTTCGGGGGAGATACGGTTCTCGCGGGCTATGTTACACGAGAGCCGCCGGTTTTGCGACTCACGAATTTTTCACTGTGCGCCCGCGGACAGAGCCAGCCGCCTGACGGCGAGACCCGCTGGCGGGAGGGAAAGGCATTCACCGCAGAGGCGCGGAGGCGACGCAGAGTTTACGCAGAGAAACCCTCCGCGCGACCTCCGCGGTTCTCTGCGTCTCTGCGGTGAATCCGAGATCGCCCAACGTCAAGTCTAAATGGACGCCGGAACGCGGGGCGGCTAACGGTAGCCGAGTTCTTTGAGGCGTTCGAGCGTCAAGCCGGACGGCTGCGAGTCGCCTTCCGCCTTACCCACGGTGAGGATGCGCTCGACGTACTTGGCGATGATGTCGGCTTCGAGGTTCACTTCCATGTTCGGGCGCAGGCGTGAGAGGTTCGTCACCGCCCACGTCTTCGGGATGACGGCGATCTCGAAATACTCTCCCGCGAGCGCGGCGACGGTGAGGCTGATCCCTTCGACCGCGACCGAGCCTTTGAAGACGAGGTAGCGCGCGATCTCTCGCGGGTAAGCGATCCGCACTGTCCACGATCCGCCGTGCTCCTCCGCCGAGAGGAAGCGACCGCGCGCGTCCACGTGCCCCTGCACGATGTG
>JAIVGV010000130.1 GCA_020201365.1 Acidobacteriota bacterium | reverse complement strand
CGGCGTATCAGGGCGCGTACAAGGTCTCGAAGGGCTTGCTCGAAGAGTTCGGCGAGAAGCGTGTGATTGATTCGCCGATCACGGAGCTGGGCTTCGCGGGCTTGGGCGTCGGCGCGGCGATGGTCGGGCTGCGACCCGTCATCGAGTTCATGACGTTCAACTTCTCGATCCTCGCCACCGATCAGATCATCAACTCCGCCGCGAAGATGCTCTACATGTCCGGCGGTCAGTTCAACATCCCCATCGTCTTCCGCGGCCCGAACGGCTCGGCTTACCAAGTCTCCTCGCAGCACTCGCAGGCTCTCGAATCTTGGTACGCGCACTTCCCCGGCATCAAAGTCGTCATGCCTTCGACGCCCGCAGACGCAAAGGGCTTACTCAAGAGCGCGATCCGCGACGACGACCCCGTCATCTTCCTCGAACAGGAGCGCATGTACGGCAACAAGGGCGAAGTGCCCGAGGGCGAGGACTTCACGATCCCGCTCGGCGTCGCCGACGTGAAGCGCGAGGGGACGGACTGCACCATCGTCGCGCGCTCTTTGACCGTCCCGCTCGCCTTGAAAGCCGCCGAAGAGCTTGAGAAGCAGAACGTCTCCGTCGAGGTCATAGACCCGCGCACGATCCGCCCGCTCGACATCGAGACGATCATCAACTCCGTGAAGAAGACGAACCGCGTCGTCATCGCCGAAGAGTCGCACCCCTTCTGCGGCGTCGCCGCCGAGATCAGCGCCGAGATCACGGAGCGCGCTTTTGACTATCTGGACGCGCCCGTTAAGCGCGTCTCCGCCGCCGACGCCCCCATGCCCTACGCGCGCAACCTCGAACGCCTGGCGCTGCCCGACGTGGAGAAGATCGTCGCGGCGGTGCGCGAGGTCTCGTACCTTGACTAGAATTCGGAAGTCAGAGTTCAGGAGTCAGTAGGCTACGCTCTGATAAGCCTGCACGCTGTAACCCGGTCTCTCAGCCCTCGAAGGTTTTTCTTCTGACTCCTGAATTCTGACTTCTGAATTCTGAGGAATTTTATGGCAACTCAGGTCGTGATGCCGAAGCTGTCGCCGACGATGGAGGAGGGGCAGCTCGCGCGCTGGCTGAAGCGTGAGGGCGACAAGGTGACGGTCGGCGAGCCCATCGCCGAGGTGGACACCGACAAGGCGACGATGGAGGCGCAGGCGCTCGCCGAGGGCGTGCTCCGCAAGATCCTCGTGCCCGAAGGCTCGACCGTCCCGCTCGGTCAGGTCATCGCGATCATCGGCGCGCCGGACGAAGACATCTCCGGGTTGTTGTCGAAAGTAGGGACGGGCGAGGCGGGCGCGAAGGAGCAGACCGTCGAGCGCAACGTCGAGGCTGGTCAGGGCGGCGCGCCGCAGGAACTCGCGCAGGTCGTGCCCGGAGGCGAGCGCACGCAAGCCACGATTGAAGGTCAGCCGCTCGAAGGCGAGGCGGGCGACACACGCGCGAAGGGCGCAGACGAAGCGGCGACGGCGATGCGGCAACAGCCGCAACAGCGATCTCAGCAACAGTCACAACAGCAAACGCAGACGACGCAGCGCGCGGCGGGCGACGGCGGATCGGGCAACGGTCAGCGCGGCGGTCGCGTCGCCGTCTCGCCGATTGCCGCGCGCATGGCGGCGGACGCGAACATCAACCTGCGCGACCTCTCCGGCTCGGGTCCCGGCGGTCGCATCGTCAAGCGCGACATCGAAGCCGCGATGAAGACGGGCGCGCAAGCTCCGACACGAGAGCAGCAGCCAGCCCCGCAGCGGACTACCGCACAACAAACGGCGGCGCAGCCGCAGCCTCGCGCCGTCGAAGCCCGCGCGCAACAGCCCGCGCAGCAGTCGCAGATTAAAGGCGCGTCGCCTTACCGCGACGAGCCCGTCTCGACGATGCGCGCGACGATTGCGCGGCGGCTCGTCACGTCAATCGGTCCCGTCCCGCACTTCTTCCTGACGACCGAGATCGAGATGGATCGCGCGTCGGAGCTGCGCCGGCAGCTCAACGAGCTTGACGAGCCGAGCAAGATCAGCCTGAACGACATCATCATCAAGGTCGCGGCGGCCGCTCTCGTACAGCACCCGCAGGTCAACGCCTCCTTCCAAGACAAGGCGATCCGCTACTACGGGCGCGCGGACGTCGGCGTCGCAGTCGCGATTGAAGACGGGTTGATCACGCCCGTCGTGCGCGGGGCGGAGTCGAAGTCAATCGGGCAGATCAGCGGCGAGGTGAGAGAGCTCGCGGAGCGTGCGCGGGCGCGAAAACTTCAGCCGGACGAGTACACGGGCGCGACCTTCTCCGTCAGCAACCTCGGCATGTTCGGCATAGACGAGTTCACCGCCGTCATCAACCCGCCCGAGGCGGCGATCCTCGCCGTCGGCGCTGCGACGCAGAAGCCCGTCGCGCGCGGCGGCGAAGTCGTTGTGCGACAGATCATGCGCGTCACGATGTCCTGCGATCACCGCGTGGTTGACGGCGCGACGGGCGCGAAATTCCTCCAGACATTCAAGAGGATTTTGGAGAACCCCGTTCTGCTGCTCGCCTGAGGCGCAAGCCCCGGCACGTCGCGCGCCCTGCCGCGACGTGCCGAGGCTGCCACTAAAACGGTCGTCCGCAGTAAGGTCTTTCGCCTTGCCTCCCCACGCTGCCGATAAATCTCCCGGCGTCGCCCCGCACGCCGCGCTCGTCGCCGTACAGGTTTTCTTCGGCACGTGGCCCGTCGTCGGCAAGATCGTCCTGCAAGTCGTGCCGAGCACGGGTCTCGTCGCGCTGCGCGTCGCGGGCGCGACCGCCGCGTTCATCCTCTTACGAAGCAAGTCCAAACGCTTCCGCCTCGAAAGCCGCGCCGACTACGCGCGCGTCGCCTTCTACAGCCTGCTCGGCGTCGTCCTCAACCAACTCCTCTACGTCAAGGGGCTCGCGCTCTCGACCGCCATCAACGCGTCTTTGCTCGGCACGCTCATCCCCGTCTTCACGCTCCTCATCGGCATCGCGATGGGGCGCGAAGATTTCTCGGCGCGCGTCGCCGTCGGCGTGGTCGTCGCCGCGCTCGGGGCGATCTACCTCGTCAACCCGTCCGCCGCAGACTTCTCCGGCGGGCACACGCTCGGCAACCTGCTCCTCGTCAGCAACACGATCTTCTACGGCGGCTACATCGCGCTCTCGCAGGACATGATCCGACGCTACGGCGCTTTGAACGTCATCACCTGGGTCTTCCTCTTCGCGTGCGTCGTGACGCTACCTCTCGGCGCGTACAACTTAGCCTCCGTCCCGCCCGCCGCGGTCAGTTGGAAGATCACGCTCGGCGTCATCTACATCATCCTCTTCCCGACCGTCGGTGCTTACTACCTGAACGCTTGGGCGCTCGGTCGCGTCGCGCCGACTGTGGTCGCCGTGTACGTCTATCTCCAGCCCCTCATGGCGTTCGCCCTCGCGCCCGCGCTGCTCGGCGAGCGGCTGGACTCGCGCGTGTGGGTCGCGTCCGCGCTCATCTTCGCGGGCGTCGGCGTCGTGACGATCCGCCGCCGTTCGCCCGTCTTCGAGGAAGTCTCCGAGCGACCCGATGCCCTGAGCCGTTAAAGCTGCGCCGTTGAAATCTGATAAGATTGCCGCGAATCAATCGTGGCTCAGGACTCCCTACACGTCACGCGCGCGCGCGCCGAGCAGGCGCACGCCGAAGACGCCGCCGTCAAGACGCGCGCGGCGCGACTCTCGATCACGGTCGCCTGCGTCCTCATCGCGATCAAGAGCGCGACCGGCTACGTCACCGGCTCGATCAGCGTCTGGGCGTCGCTCTTGGATTCGGCGATGGACGTCTTCGCCTCCGTCATCAACCTCTACGCGGTGCGCGCCGCCGCGCGCCCGCCGGACGAGGATCACGCCTACGGTCACGGCAAAGCCGAGTCGCTCGCCGGGCTCTTCCAGGCGTTCGTCATCACCGCTTCGGGGCTCTTCCTCATCTGGGAGGCGATCAAGCGCATCGTCTTCCCCGTCGAGACGAAGTCCGAGGGCGTCGGCATCGCCTCGATGCTCGTCGCCGTGATTTTGAGCGTCCTTCTCGTCATGCGACTCAAGCGCGCAGCGAGACGCACAGACTCGCCCGCGCTCGCCGCCGACTCCGCGCACTACCTCACGGACGTCTTCACGAACGCCGCCGCGCTGGTCGCGCTCGTCGTCGTGTACCTGACGAACTGGCGCGTCGCCGACCCGCTCTTCTCCATCGCCATCTCGATCTACATCCTGGCCACCGCCTTCTCCGTCGCGCGCGAGTCGGTCGACGTGCTGATGGACAAGAAGCTCCCGCCCGAAGTTGACGAGAAGGTGGCGGAGATCGTCAAGCGCTACCGCGACGCGGGCGTCCTCGGCGTCCACGACATACGCACGCGCCGCTCCGGCTCCCTCAAGTTCATAGACCTGCATCTGGAAATCTCGCGCACCAAGACGCTCGAAGAGGCGCACACGCTCACCGTCAACATCATCCGCGACATCGAGTCGGAGATACCCCGCTCGCGCGCTCAAGCGCACGCTGATCCGGTCGGGTGAACTACCGGCGAGTAAGGGATCGTCGCAATGAGATTCGATCCATTTGATGCCGTACTTCGACGCAGAAGGAATTCTGTGAAACACGCTTCCCATCGGTTACAATTGCCCTTTGCAACGAATCGGTGCTACACCCGAAGCGAACGCTGCCTTGGCTTCAGGCGGTGATCTGTCGTTGAGCTGACCTTGATTGGCGGAACGGAGACTGTCGGAATTTTACAGAGCTATGATGGGGGGGGACGAGTTGACTCTGAACATCCTGGCGCGCAACAACGTGAGGGTCTTCGGCAAAGGCACGCAGCCCATGATGTTTGCCCACGGCTTCGGCTGCGATCAGAACATGTGGAGGTTCGTGACGCCCGCCTTCGAAGAGGACTACCAGCTGATCCTGTTCGATTACGTCGGCTCTGGAAAGTCCGACCTGCGGGCGTACAGCGCCGAGCGGTACGGCAACCTCGACGGCTACGCGCAGGACGTGCTCGACATCTGCGCGGCGCTCGAACTGACCGACGTCATCTTCGTCGGTCACTCCGTGAGCGGCGTGATCGGGATGCTCGCCTCCATCCGTGATCCGGAGAGGTTTGAACGCCTCATCCTCGTCGGTCCCTCGCCCTGCTATATCAACGACCCGCCCGCCTACGTCGGCGGCTTCGAGCGCGCTGACATCGCGGGGCTGCTCGACGTGATGGAGAAGAACTACATCGGCTGGGCGAATTTTCTCGCCCCCGTCATCATGAAGAATCAGGAACGACCCGAATTGACGCGCGAGCTTGAGGAGAGTTTCTGTTCCACCGATCCTAAGATCGCGCGTCGCTTCGCCGAGGCCACATTCTTCTCCGATAACCGCGGCGATTTGCCGAAAGTAACGATCCCCTCGCTCATCATGCAGTGCTCGGAGGACGCCATCGCGCCGCTCGAGGTGGGCGACTACCTCCACCGCCACCTGCCCCGGAGCACGCTGCGCGTCATGGAGGCGACGGGGCACTGCCCTCACATGAGTCACCCGGAAGAGACCACCCGCATCAT
>JAIVGV010000129.1 GCA_020201365.1 Acidobacteriota bacterium | reverse complement strand
CCTGTCAGCCGTCAGCAAGCCGGCCTGCCTCCTGAGTAGAGCGCCGGTTGTCTTCATCGCCAATGACGTAATCACTCGGCGGGCGGCGAACCACTTGCGCAGCATCGTTCACTTTCCTCTGCCGAGCCGGCTCTGCACGACCACGACGGCAAGCAGGATCACCCCGCGCAGAACTTGCTGCCACCAGGGCGTGACGCTGCCTTCGAGGTTGAAGATGTTGAAGATGACGCCGAGCAGCAGTACACCGACGAGCGTGAACGCCGCGCTCCCCTTCCCGCCCGTCAGCAGCGTCCCGCCGACGACGACCGCCGCGATGGCGTCCAGTTCCCACCCCTGCCCCGCGACGGGCTGCCCCGCGCCGAGCCGCGACGCGAGCATGACGCCCGCGAGTCCCGCGAGCAGGCCCGACAGAGTGTAAACGCCGACCGTCACGCGCCGCACGTTCAAGCCCATCAGCCGCGCCGCCTCTCCGTTGTCGCCGATGGAATAGACGTGGCGACCGAAGCGCGTGTGGTTGAGCACGAGCCAGCCGACGGCGTAAGCGACGACGAGGATCAAGACCGGCACGGGCAGGCCGACCGGCCCCAGCCCGATCTCGCTGCGCCCCAGGTCTGTAAACCCCTGCGCCGCGCGATCCACGCGGATGGTCTGCTCGTTCGTCACGACGAGGGCTAGCCCGCGTGCCGCGATCATCATCGCGAGCGTGACGATGAACGGCTGGATGCGCGCGCGCGCAATGACGACGCCGTTGACGAATCCGAGCACGCCCGCGAGCACGACGCCCGCGAGGAGCGCGACGGGTAGGCCGCGCCCCGCGAAGTGCGCCGCCGCGACCCCCGCGACCGCCAGAAGCGATCCGACTGAGAGATCGATCCCGCCCGTCAGGATCACGAACGTCATGCCGAGCGCGACGAGCCCCAGCATGCTGTTCTGCCGGAGCACGTTCGTGAGGTTCGCGCCCGTCATGAACTGCGGGTAACGGTAGGCCGCGAAGCCGCAGACGAGCGCGAGCGCGACGAGCGCGCCGGCACGCTGGATGAGCGAGACGGCGCGCGCCCGCGCGCTCCGGCCCAGCGCCGACCCCGCGCCGCCAACAGTCGTCGTCCCGACCTGAGCCATTGTTCCCCCTTCTTCAGACGCCGATCTGTCGCGCCCTTCAATCACCTGCCGGCTTCGACGCGCGGCGCAGTCCGTATCCAGTCGAAGCGCGCGGCGGAGCCCGGCGGCCCCGCGACAGTGAGTGCGACATGCGCGCCCTCGATGTAGCTTCCGTTCACGTTGCCGCCGAGCGGCTGCCAATCGCGTCCGTTCGCGCTGAACTCGAAGCGGTACGTCTCGCCGCGCTCCGCAGTCATGCGCAGGAAGACGAGCGGCGCGCGCGGAGTTGCTGCGCTCGCGAGCGTCTCCTGCGACTTGCCCTCGCGCCGCCAGACTGAGACCTTGCCGTCGCCGACCGACGCGCCCAGCGCCGCGCCGCGCCACCCGTAAGCCGACAGACCCGCGCGCACGCCGGGCGGCGTCGGCGGCACGAGCGCGACCGTGGCCGTGTAACTGCCGGAGGTCGCGCGCAGGCCGACGACCGCGCCCGCCCACTCGTCCGCCGCGCCGCCTTCCGTGGTCAGCACCAGATAGCCGCCCGGCCCTGCGTCCACCCGCGCGCTCTGCGCGTTCTCCATCGGCCACTGCCAAGCCGCGTCTAGCTGCGGCGAGTTGAAGCCGTCGAAGAAGTCGGCCACGCCCGCCCGTGCCCGATTTAGAGAACGCGCCTTCGACTGTTCGACTGTTCGCACGCCGGCATCGTCCGTCGCGAGCGGCGCGGGCGCGTCGCTGCTCGGGCCGGAGTCGTCGTTGACGTGCGGCCAGCCCTTCTCGTCCCAACCGATGCGGTCGAGCACCGCCTCGCGACCGACCATGAAGGTATCGGCGCTGCGCCGGTACGAGTGATAGATCAGGAACTCGCGATCTTCCGCAGTCGTCACCACGTCGCCATGACCGGGACATTGCCAAGCTGAGTTTCCGCCGACGATGGGGTTCGCCGGGTCTTTCTCCCAGGGGCCGAGGAGTACGCGCGCGCGCGCGACGCCGAGCGCGTAGGAACACTTGCGGCCACAGCAGGCGTTGCCCGAATAGAAGAGATAGTACCAGCCGCCGCGCCGCAGCACGTACGGGCCTTCGACCGCGATGCCCTCCCACGTCGCGGGGTCGTTGCGGATCAGCTCTTTTCGCTTCCCCGTCAGGCGCAGCCCGTCGTCGGTCAACTGCTGCGCCCAGATCGGCGTCGGCTGTTGCCGGTCGTTGCCGTCCTCTTTCCAGATCAAATAGCGGCGGCCGTCCGCGTCGCGCAGGCTGAAGGGATCGATTGATCCGATTGGCTGGCAGACGACCGGCCCGTGATCCGTGTACGGCCCGTCGGGACGCGCGGCGGTCGCGACGGCGACGCAGAGCGTCCCCTTCTTCGCGGGTCCCTCGTCGCGCCGCGCGGTGTAGTAGAGGTAGAAGCTGCCGCGATCTTCGATCAGCTCGGGAGCCCAGAAGTCGCCCTTGGCCCAAGCGGGCTTCCGCTGAAAGACCGCGCCGACCGTCCGCCACGCGACGAGATCGCGCGAGCGCAGGATCGTGAAGTGCGGAGCCCAATCGCCGGTCGTCACCATCGCCCAATACTCGTCGCCGACGCGAAGCACCGTCGGGTCTGGGTGATCGCCGGGGATGACCGGGTTGTGATAGACGACTTGCGCGCGCGTCGCCGACAGGAGCCAGCCGAGCGCGAGCGCAGCGAGCGCGGCGCGACGAAAGGCAGTCGCGCTTCTGTTTAAAGATCGTCTCACGCTGAAAAATGGTCTCCGGCTCACAACGCCCCGCGTCTCGTTGTTCCGCGCCCCGCCTCCGTCGGCGGATCGCTCCCGTCGGACGGCTCAAGCCACTTTCGATCGCTGAATGTAAACGGCGACGATGATGATGGCCGCCTTGATGACGAGCGACCAGGCGAAGCTGATGCCGTTCATGTTGAAGCTCGTCGTAATCAGCTGCATGATGAGCGCGCCGATGACGGTGCCGATGACGGTCGCGCGTCCGCCCGTCAGAGGCGTGCCGCCGACGACGACCGCCGCGATGGCGTCGAGTTCGATGTTGAGGCCCACCTTCTGCGCGTCGCTCGCGCTCAAGCGAGCCGTCTCGATGAGCCCGGCGAGACCGGCGAGCAGACCTGAGAGCGCGTAAACCGCGAGCTTCGTGCGGTGCACGCGCACGCCCGCGAGACGCGCCGCAGCCTCGTTGCCGCCGACCGCCGCGACGTAGCGACCGAACGCGGTCGCGCGCATGACGAAGATCGCCGCCGCGACGACGAGCGCCATCAGCGCGACCTGCACGGGCACGGGCCCGAGCTGGCCCTGACCGAGCCACGCGAAGCGCGGGTTGTCGAACGGGATGAGCTGCCCGCCGTTGCTGACGACCTGCGCGACGCCGCGCACGGTGATGAGCGAGGCGAGCGTGACGATGATCGGCTGGATGCGGAAGCCCGTGATGATCGCGCCGTTGATCGCCCCGGTCGCGAGCGCGGCGGCGAGCGCGAAGACGATTGCGAGCCCGACGCCGTGGCCGAGCGAGACCGCCGCGACCGCCGACGCGATTGCCATGATCGAGCCGACCGAGAGATCGATCCCGCCCGTCGCGATGACGTAGGTCATCCCGATCGCGACGAGCACGGTCGGCGTGACCTGCAACAGGATGTTGCGGAAGTTATTCACGTCGAGGAAGTTTCGCGTCGCGACGGCGTTGATCAGAAAGAGCAGGACGAGCGCGGCCAGTGCGCCGTAAGTCGGCGCGTAGTCCGCGAGCCCCGCGCGCCGCGCGCCGCGCGCTCCCGTCACACCGCCCGCCGTCGTCCCAGCCATGTCGTTTCCTGCCTCCGCCGCGCGGCGACTCAGCGCGCCCCGTCGGTCTTTTCCTCTGCCGCGACAGTCGTCGCCGACGCGCCCGCGTCAATCGCGTCCTCAGCCATCGCGCGGATGATCGCGTCCTGCGAAATCTCTCCGCCGCGCAGCTCAGCCGCGCGCCGCCCGTCGCGCATGACGACGACGCGCGAGCTGCCCTCGACGAGTTCTTCGAGTTCCGAAGAGATCATCAGGACGCCGAGACCCGACTGAGCCAGCTCGTTGACGAGCGACTGAATCTCCGCCTTCGCGCCAACGTCTATGCCGCGCGTCGGCTCGTCCATGATCAGAAACTTCGGGTTCTTACACAGCCAGCGCGCGAGCAGAACTTTTTGCTGGTTGCCGCCGGACAGCTCGCGTATCTTCTGGTCTGCGCCCGCCGCCTTGATGCCGAGCCGCTTCATGAACCGCTCGACGATCTCGTTCTGCTTGCGGCGCGAGACGACGCCGAGGCTGCTGAGCGCGGGCAGCGCGGCGAGCGTCAGGTTCTCGCGCACGGACAGCTCCGGGATGATCCCTTCGGCTTTGCGATCTTCGGAGAGGAACGCGAGCCCCGCGTCAATCGCGTCGTTCGGCGAGCGCAAGTTCAGCGGCTTGCCTTCGAGTGAGACCCGGCCCTCTTCGACCGCATCCGCCCCAAAGATCGCGCGCGCCGTCTCGGTGCGACCCGATCCGAGCAGCCCGGCGAGTCCGACGATCTCGCCGCGCCCGACGTCGAGCGAGACGTGATCGAGCTTGCGCCCGCGCGTTAAATCTTCGGCGCGCAGGAGCGGCGTCTCGCCCGCCTTCGCTTCGTGGGGCGCGCCGAAGCCGGTCGCTCCTTTGCTCCGCAACTCCTCGCGCGCGCGACCGAGCATCATGCAGACGAGATCGAGGCGGTCGAGCCCCGCGAGCGGGCGCGTGCCGACCAGTTTGCCGTCGCGCAGGATCGTCACGCGGTCGCAGATCGTGTACAGCTCGTCGAAGCGGTGGCTGATATAGACGACGCCCGTGCCTTCCGATTTCAGGCGGCGGATCACGTCGTAGAGGATCGAGACCTCGTGCTCGGTCAGAGAACTCGTCGGCTCATCAAGCACGACGACCTTCGCGCCGAACGAGACGCCGCGCGCGATCGCCACCATCTGCCGCAGGGCGATGTTGAGATCGCCGAGCGTCGCCGCCGGATCGATGTCGAGTCCGAGACGATCCAGGAGCGCGGCGGCGTCCCTGTTCATCCGCTTCCAGTCGATAAGCCCCGCGCGGCGCGGCTCGCGACCGAGGTAGATGTTCTCCGCGACGGTGCGGTAGGCGAGTAGGTTCACTTCCTGATAGACGGCGACGACGCCCGCGCGCTGCGCGTCCTCCGGCGAGCGGAAATCAACTTCGCGGCCCTCGAACATGACGCGCCCGCCGTCGCGCCGGTACGCGCCCGTCATGATCTTGATGAGGGTGGATTTCCCCGCGCCGTTCTCGCCGACGAGCGAATGCACCTCGCCGCGATCCAACGTGAAGTCAACGCCGTCGAGCGCGACGACGCCCGAAAATATTTTCGTGATGCCCTCCATGCGGAGGAGTGGTGCGGTACTCATAAGACACAGTGGATGGGGGGCGGGGGATGGGGGTTAGGGATTGGCATTTTCCAACCCCCATCCCC
>JAIVGV010000403.1 GCA_020201365.1 Acidobacteriota bacterium | reverse complement strand
CCAGAAAGGTATCGCGCGGGGTGAGGGCCTCTTCATCCTTCGCGCCGCGGGACAAAAATTTTTTGTATTTAAAAATACTTAGTGATACACTCTCGCGCGACTCAGCACAAGTTTAACTGAAATTGAAGCTCTCCCGTCGGGACTTGAGCGGCGCGGGCAATCGAGTTGTGCTGGTTGACACCTCTGGTGATAGACCTTCGAAGGTAAACAGGAGGACGAAAGATGCGTAGAACCCTAGCTCTTCTGGTCTTGCTGGCGATGGCGTCCGTGTGGGTCGGCTGCGCGGCGGGCGATAACACGAACGGCAGCAACGCCAACATCACAGTCCAGAACGCCAACATCACTGTGACCAACACCAACACCGGCACGACCAGCACGACGACTACCACGACCACCGCGAACACGAACATGACGACCACGGGCAACACACACAACGCCAATGCTGGCAACACGAACCGTGCCGCGTCAAACGCCAACATGAGCATCAACCACAACACCGGCGCCGCCGCGAACCATAACACCAACCGGGGCGCGGTCAACCACAACATGTAGGAACGCTCCGCCTGATCGGGCGTAGGATGAGGGCGCGCTCGGTCGGGCGCGCCTTTCGTTTTTCTGGTGACGGATTCAGACTCGCGGCTGCGAAAGCCGGACGGGCATGAGCGACACGACAGCCTTCCGCTACCTGACCGACGCGCGCGAAGCCGCGCTCGCGGTCGAGGCTCTGCGCGGAGAGTCGGTCGTCGGACTCGACACGGAGACCTACTGGGACGCGAAGAACTCCAGTTCGCGCGTCTCGCTCGTGCAACTCGCCGCGCCCGCGGGCGACGTGCTCGTCATTGACGCGGTGGCGACCGGCTTCGATCCGGTGCGCGCGCTCGTCGAGGAGCCAACAGTCCGCATGGCGGCGCACAACGCGCGCTTCGATCAGATGGTGCTGCGCGGCGAGGAGTTGAAGCCCGCCGCTTTCGTTGACACGCTCAGCCTGGCCCGCTCCGCGCTCGTGCTGCCCTCGTACAGCCTCGCGTCAGTCACCGAGCACCTCTTCGGCTTGCCGCTCGACAAGACGCTCCAGTCTTCGAACTGGCGACGCCGCCCCCTCACGCGCGCGCAGCTCAAGTACGCCGCGAAGGACGTGCGCGTGACGCTGCTCGTTTACGAGGAGCTGCGCCGCAGGCTGGAAGCCGAAGGGCGCTGGGAGGACGCGCTGCGCGCCGCGCTCATCCCCGACGAGCCCGCCGAGAAGAAGGCGGGGCGCAGGAGGCGAGCCCCGCAAGCGCCCTCGCCGCCGCTCACACAGGAAGAGAAGCGCGCCGTCGCCGCGCTCAAGAAGTGGCGGCTCGCGCTCGCCAACACGCAGCGCGTCCCCGCCTACATGATCTGTCCCGATAAGACCCTCGAATGTCTCGCACGCGAGCGACCGACCACGCTCGACGCCCTGCGCTCGATCTACGGACTCGGCGACTCGAAGATCACGAATTTCGGAGAGGAGCTGCTCAAGGCGCTGCAAGACGCACTCTCTTGAAGCAGAAGCCCGACGGGCTGGAAACGCCGAAGAGGGAACGATGAACGATGAAGTGAAGACGCCTTGCCTTTACTTCATCGTTCATCGTTCCCTCTTCATCCCTGCCTTCTCGCGCCTTTCGCGGCAGGCGCGTCGAGCTGCGCGGCTAGATGGCGCGGGTCGCTAACGGGCTGCTGGCAGGCGTAGTTTTCGCAGACGTAGGCGGTCGGTCGCCCGCCGATGGGGTTGCGCTCGCGCAGGAGCGGGACGATCTTCGACGCGCCCTCGTCATCGCTGTGCGACTCGGCGACGATCTTGTTCGGCAGGAAGCGACTCCACACCTCGCGCCGCAGGGCGCGCGTCGCGTCGTCGCTGGCGCCGCCAACAATGACGATCTCCTTCGGCGTCGAGAGGTGGAAGTCGAGCGCGGAGAGCAGGCAGCCGAAGGCTGAAGGGTAGCGCTCCGCCGCGTCGCGCGTGAGGCGGAAGACGGTGACGGCTTTGCGCGCGTAGCCCTCATTTTCGGTGAGCGCGGAAAGGCGCAGGAGCAGATCGGCGGCGACGGAGTTGCCGGAGGGGGTGGCGTTGTCGAAGAAGTCTTTGTGGCGCACGATGAGCCGCTCGCCGCTCGCGCCGGTGTAGAAGAAGCCGCCGTCCTCGGCGTCCCAGAACTCTCCGATCATCGTCTCCGTGAGCGCGAGCGACGCTTCGAGCCAGCGCGGCGTGCCGGTCGTCTCGTAGAGCGTGAGCAGTGCGGAGGCGACGCAGGCGTAGTCGTCGAGGAAGGCGTGGTGCTTGGCGCGTCCGTCCTTGAAGACGTGGAGCAACCGCTCCCCGTCGCGCAGCGAGTCGAGGATGAAGTCGGCGTTCCGCTCGGCGACAGCGCGGAAGTCGTCGCGTTCGAGCGCGGCGGCGGCTTCGGCGAAGCTCGCGAGCATCATCCCGTTCCACGCCGCGATCATCTTCTCGTCGCGCGCGGGCTTAACCCTTCGCTCGCGCGCCTCGCAGAGCACGCGGCGACCGCGTTCGACAGCCTCGCGCAGACGCCCGACCGTAACGCCCGACTCGCGCGCGACCGTGCCGGCATCGCGCGTCACGTTCAGGATGTTCTCGCCCTCGAAGTTGCCTTCGTCGCTCACGCCGTAGTAGGCGGAGAGGAGCGCGGCGTCGTCCTCGCCGAGCAGCCGCGCGATCTCCGCGCGCGACCAGACGAAGAATTTCCCTTCGACGCCTTCCGAGTCGGCGTCCTGCGTCGAGTAGAAGCCGCCCGACGCGTCGGTCATCTCGCGGGCGACGTACTCGAAAGTTTCCTCCGCGACGCGGCGGGAAAAGTCGTCCTTCGTCAACTGCCAGACGTGCAGGTAAAGGCGCGCGAGCTGCGCGTTGTCGTAGAGCATCTTCTCGAAGTGCGGGACGAGCCAGCGCGCGTCAGTCGAGTAGCGGTGGAAGCCGCCGCCGAGCTGATCGTAGATGCCGCCCTCCGCCATCTTGCGGCAGGTCTCGGTCACCATCCGCAGCGCGTTTTCGTCACCGTTACGCGCGTGGGCGCGCAGCAGCAGTTCCATGCTTTGTGCGGCGGGGAACTTCGGCGCGGAGCCGAAGCCTCCGTGACGCGGATCGTAGCTGCGCGAGAGCGCGCGCACGGCGTTATCAATCAACTCCACGTCGAGCGCCGCGTTCGACTCGCACGCGGCGCTCATGCGGCGCAGCTCGCCGAGTAAGCTGGAAGCCGTCTGCGTGACGCCTTCCGGATCGGCGCGGTAAGCCTGCGCGACGCCGAGCAGCACGCGCGGGAATCCCGGAATGTTATGGCGATCTTCGGGCGGGAAGTACGTGCCGCCGTAGAACGGGATCAGATCGGGCGTGAGGAAAACCGTGAGGGGCCAGCCGCCGTGACCCGTCATCATCTGCACGGCGTTCATGTAAATCTGATCGAGGTCGGGTCGCTCCTCTCGGTCAACCTTGATGCTGACGAAGTGCTCGTTCATCAGCCGGGCAATCGCCTCATTCTCGAACGACTCGCGCTCCATGACGTGGCACCAGTGGCACGCCGAGTAGCCGATGCTCAGCAGGATCGGTTTGTCTTCGTCGCGCGATCGCGCGAGCGCCTCGTCGTCCCACGGCTGCCAGTCCACGGGGTTGTGCGCGTGCTGCAAGAGGTACGGGCTCGACTCGCCCGCGAGCCGGTTCGTGTGCTTCTGATCGGGCATTGCTGATTCCTTTCGCGTGGTAAACATTCTACGCCGCGCGCGGCGGAAAACGGAAAAGTGACGCCGAGCCCACTTGGAAACTGCTCTCCAGTTGTGCGCTGGAGTTTAGACTTTGCGCCGTTGCGTGAAAACGCTCTGCCCGCGAAGACGCGAAGTCGCAAAGCAGGCGGAGAGTTGCTATACTCCTGCAACTGAATGGTCATTCATTTTCGCCGGGACGCGCACGAGTTGGGGACGTTCGTGTGCCGCCGGGTCGCAACTGATAGCCGGAGTTGATTGATGGAACGCGAAAGTCTTGAGATGGACGTGGTCTTCGTCGGCGCGGGTCCGGCGAACCTGAGCGGCGCGCTGCATCTGGCGCGGCTCGTCGCCGAGCACGACGAGTTGATCGCGGAAGGCAAACGCGAGGGCAAGCCGCTCGGCGAGGTTCAGATCGCGGTGATCGAGAAGGGCGCTTACGTCGGCGCGCACATTCTTTCGGGAGCGGTGATGGACCCGAAGGCGCTGCGCGAGTTGATCCCGGACTTCGAGTCGCAGGGCGCGCCGCTCGAGTCGCCGGTGAAGGAAGACTTCTTCCTGTACCTCACGAAGACGCGCGCCATCAAGTCGCCGATCACGCCGCCGCCGCTGAAGAACCACGGCTACTACGTCGTCTCCCTGAACAAGCTCGTCGCGTGGCTCGGCGAGAAATGCGAGGAGGCGGGCGTCAACGTCTTCCCGGAGTTTCCGGGTGCGGAGATGTTGTACGACGGGCGCGACCGCGTCGTCGGCGTCCGCACGGGCGAGAAGGGCATCAACAAGGAAGGGAAGCCGAAGGCGAACTTCGAGCCGGGTGTTGACCTGCTGGCGAAGGTGACGGTGCTCGGCGAAGGTCCGCGCGGATCGCTCACCAAACAACTGAGCGAGCGCCTGAACCTGAACGAGGGGCGCGAGCCGCAGGTTTACAGCGTCGGCATCAAGGAGCTGTGGGAGCTGCCGGACGACCGCTACCCCGCGGGTCGCGTCACGCACACGCTCGGCTACCCTTCGGACGCGCAGACCTACGGCGGCGGGTGGATCTACGGGATGCAGAACCGCGTCGTGAATCTCGGCTACGTCACCGGATTAGACTACCGCGACCCGCTGCTCGATCCGCACGCCGAGTTCCAGCGCTTCAAGACGCACCCGTTCGTCGCGAAGCTTTTGGAGGGCGGGAAGCTCTTGCGCTACGGCGCGAAGACCATCGCGGCGGGCGGCTACTTCGCGATGCCGCAGCTCTACGCCGACGGCGTGCTGCTCGTCGGCGACTGCGCGAGCTTTTTGAACTCGCAGCGCATCAAGGGCATCCACACGGCGATCAAGAGCGGGATGCTCGCGGCGGAAGCGATCTTCGACGCGCTCGTCGCAGACGATTTCTCCGCGCAGCAGTTGAGCGGCTACGCGCGCCGCGTCGAGGGGAGCTGGATCACGCGCGAGCTGCGCGGCGTGAGAAACTTCCACGCGGCGTTCAACCGCGGGCGCTGGCTCGGTCTCGCCAACGCCGGTCTTCAGTTCGTCACCGGCGGTCGCGCGTGGGGGCTCTTCGACCGGACGAGCACCGAGCCGGGTCACGCCGTCATGGGCAAGCTCGCGGAATACGGCTACAAGGGCGACGACATCTCGCAGCGCTACGACGGCTTGCGCTTCGACGGCAAGCTCACCTTCAACAAGCTGACGGACGTTTACCACGCGGCGGTCGGTCACGACGAGGATCAGCCCGCGCACCTGCACGTCCTCGACACGGAAATCTGCTCGACGCGCTGCGCCGCAGAGTTCGCCAACCCCTGCCAGCGCTTCTGCCCCGCGGCGGTGTACGAGATGGTTGACGACCCGTCGTCAGG
>JAIVGV010000271.1 GCA_020201365.1 Acidobacteriota bacterium | reverse complement strand
ATGTGAGAGTGGGGGTTGGGGGATAGGGGTTAGGGGTTGGGGAAAGCGGGTTTCGCCTTAATCCCTAGCCCCCATCTCCCGACCCACAACCCCCACTCCGAAGGAGCACCGATGAGCATTGCGACGAAACACGGCGACCGGGGCGAGACCGGCTTGATCGGGGGCGGGCGCGTCTCGAAGGCTGACGCGCGCGTGGAGGCTTACGGGACGATTGACGAGCTGGGCGCGTCGCTGGGATTGGCGCGCGCGATCTGCGAGGACGAAGAGATCAACTCTTTGACGAAAGAGATTCAGCGCGAGCTGTTCGCCGTGAGCGGCGCGGTCGCGAACCCGCAAGCCGAATCACACGAGCCGCCTTACGTGACCGACGCGATGATCGAAAACTTAACCGCGCACGTCCACCGCATCGAGGCGACCGAAGGGATACTCTCCGACTGGTCTCTCCCCGGCGAGCACGCCGCCGCCGCCGCATACGATCTCGCCCGCACGATCTGCCGCCGCGCAGAGCGCTGCGTCGTGCGCCTCGCGGAGAGCGAGCCGAATGTTCCCGCGCAGGTCACGGCTTATCTTAACCGCCTCTCCGATCTGCTCTGGCTCTTCGGTCGCCTGCTCGAATTGCGCGCGGGTGTTAACTCACGTCTGCGCGACGGTGAGCACGAGGGACCGAAGTGGTCGCGGGCTTGGTGAGGGGTGATGTTAGGGAGCTGGTCTGCTCGGGCTGTAACTAGTTACCTGCTCTCCAAATCTTTTATGACGAGTAATACCGGCAGCAATTTTCTATCAGCTTCAGACAGTCGGCTCGATTCTTTCTGATACTCAGCATCGCCTAAGCTGAGAATGCGTAATATCCTGAGTCGCCTCACCGCTGGTACGGCGCTGTCCCGCCACTGCTGCAACATCTTGAGAAGGAGTTTTTCTTCGTCACCGCCTATCGGCAGGTCGCGCTTAAAGTTGAGTCCGTCGTCGGGCTTCTCTTTGTCCACATTCATCTCGCCGACCGAGACATTTAGTACCTTCCAGTCTTTACCGACGTAATCACGGTGAAGGTAGAAGAGGAGATAGCGCCCCGCCGAATCCTTTGTGATGACTCCCGTCGCCCCGCATACCGTGTCAACCCAGAGTTCGGCTTTGATCGGAGGTTTGACGTCCGCGACCTCTCGCAGAATGGCGGGTTCAGGTTTAGCTGAGGGCTGCGACTTTCTCGCCTTCTGCGCTGTTACTGATGAGGAGAGAATGAAAAGAAATAGGAGCGCGAATTTAAATTGAGGAGCCATCTCGTCGCCCCTTTTCAGAAGATGATGCAGTTCCCGCTCAGGTCTTTTTTAGATTTGTCGTAGATGAATCTGAGCAGAAAGGTGTGCGACTTAGTCTCAACCAGTGATGAGAAGAATGAATAGCACGTCTCTGCCTCTTCGGGGCGAACTTTCTCGACGTTTGTGAAGATGACGGGATCGGTTGATCCACGAAATTCTTTGCCGCCATTTAATTCGGCGCTGATGTAGTGTCCCGCTTCTTTGCTGAGCTGCCAGCCGCCCTTCTGATCGGGCTCGACATAGAAGGCATAAAAGGTAGAGTCGTCACAGCCCTCGTAGTATTCAGTGCAAACCCTGATCGTGATGTATCCCGCCCGCTTACGCTCCCAGTGATCCCAGATGAACGCCCTGAAGCGTTCTTTAATGCTCTCCAACTCGTCCGGTCTCGAAGCCCAAGTCAGTTCATAAGAGCCGCCGTCGTCGTAAGCTTTGAGGTTGCGCTGACTCTTCTGCTGCGCCGACGTGACCGAAGCGACGTTCAGCAGCAGAAATGCCGCGCAGCATGAGAGAGATTTACGTGCGCTCATAAGCGCCTGCCTTACGTTGAAAGTCTCGGCGATGCCTCACTGTGAGCCTCCCGACATTACCATAACAACCTCACGCTCCCGCCCGCCGTCGAACTCGCACAGGAAGATGCCCTGCCAGCGCCCTAACAGCAGTTCGCCGCCCGCGAAGGGAACCGTCACGCTTGAGCCGACGAGCGTGGCTTTGATGTGCGCGTCGGAGTTCTCTTCCGCGTGGCGGAAGCCCATGCCGTGCTGCGGGACGAGCGTGCGAAGGCAGTGGAGCATGTCGCGGGGCACGTCGGGGTCGGCGTTCTCGTTGACGGTGAGTCCGGCGGTGGTGTGGCGGACGAAGAGCGTGATGATTCCGTCGCGCGCGCCGGACTCTCGCAAGACGCGGCGCACCTCTTCGGTAAACTCGACCAGCTCCTCGCGCCGGCGGGAGCGGACTTTGAGCTTGAAGGTGTTTGCCATCTCGTCGGTCGCGCGGTCAGGTGCGCGCGGGAGTTGATTTGGCGGCGCGTGGGCGTGTGCGCCGCGAGCCTCTGGGGGCGCTTGAGCCGTTCGCGCCGTTCGCGCCGTTGTCGAGGAGCGGGAGGCGTATGCGGAAGGTCGCGCCGCGCCCGTCGCCCTCGCTCTCGGCTGAGACCGTGCCGCCGTGCAGCTCTACGAGGTGGCGGACGATCGCCAAGCCGATGCCCAAGCCCCCATGCGCGCGCGTCGTGGTGCTGTCCGCCTGGCGGAAGCGGTCGAAGACGTAAGGCAGGAACTGCGGATCGACGCCCGCGCCCGTGTCCGAGACGGCGATCTCCGCCTGCCCGTCCTTGCGCGCGAGCCTGACCTCCACGCTCCCGCCGACGGGCGTGAACTTCACCGCGTTCGACAACAGATTCCAGACGACCTGCTGCAAGCGGTCGGGGTCGCCGGAGACGCGCGCCGCGCCCGCGCCGAGCCGCGAGGTGAGACTGATCGAGCGCGCCTCGGCGGACGGGCGCACGACCTCGGTCGCCGCCTCGACGACGGCGCGCAAGTCCGCGGGCTGCACGTTGAGCCTGATCTTCCCGGTGATGATGCGCGAGATGTCTAAGAGGTCGCCGATGAGCTGCGCCTGCGCGCGCGCGCTGTTCTCGATGACCTCGACGGCGTGCTCGCGCCCGGCGTCGTCGAGGATGCCGAGCCGGAGGAGTTCCGCCCAGCCCATGATCGAGGTCAAGGGCGTGCGCAGCTCGTGCGAGACGACGGCGAGGAACTGATCCTTCATCCGGTTCGCCTCCTGCGCGACGCGGTAGAGCCGCTTCTGCTCGTCTATGTCCGTGTTCGTGCCGAACCACTTGACGACGTGCCCGGCGGAGTCGCGCATCGGCAGCGCGCGCGCCAGATGCCAGCGGTACTCGCCGTCCGCGCCGCGCAGCCGGAACTCGGTCTCGAAGGTCTCGCCCGTCGCGAGCGACTGGCGCCAGTGTCCGAGCGCGGGCGCGAGATCGTCCGGGTGGACGACGCGCTGCCAGCCCCAGCCCGCGAGCGCGGGTTCGGCGACGCCGAAGTATTCGAGCGCGCGCCGGTTGACGTAGTCGAGCGCGCCGTCGGCGCGCGCCGTCCAGACCTGCTGCGGGATGGTCTCGGCGAGGAAGCGGTAGTGGCGCTCGGTCGCCTCGGCTGCGGCGCGCGTCTCGCGCTCGCGCGCGCAAGCCGCCTCGTGCTCGCGCTCGGCGCGCACACGCTCTGAAGTCGCTTCGCCGAGGCGTCGTTGCGCCTCCGCGAGATCGCGCCGCAGCGCGTCGAGACCCGCCGCCGCCGCGTCGCGCGCGCGCTTCGACGAAGGCGACGCCGCGCGCACGCGCTCCGGCGCAGCGCTAATCTTCGCGCCAACCTTTTTCGCGCGCGTGATCCGGTTGTCCTTCTTCTTCGAGACCAAGTGCGGGTGGAAGCGACGCGACGCGACGCCCGTCGAGGAGGGCGCGCGCCGCGTCTGACGAAACGAAGAGCCGGGAAAACGATTGTTACGGGAGACGGACGCGCGGATTTTATAGCGCGCCCCGCGCCGCCGTCAAAGCGCCCGCGAAAAAAGTTGGACGCGCGCGCCTCAGGGCGAGACGCGCGCGTCCGTCTGTCGGATCGGGTTGTGCTCTAGCCGCGACGCGCGCGGCGACCGACGAGAGCCCAGCCCGTCGGCAGGACAGCCGCCGCGAGCAAGACCTTCAGGAGATCGCCGGGCAGAAACGGCGCGACGCCGAGCGCGAAGGCTGGTGCGGGCGCGGCGAAGCGCAGGAAGCCGAGCCAGCCGCAGAGCAGTATGACGGCGGAGCCGACGAGCATCGCCGCCGCCGCAGAGAGGTAACGCCTGTCCCAGCCGCGCTCGGCGAGCCAGCCCGTCGCGAACGCCGCGAGCGGGTACGAGAGTATGTACCCGGTCGCGGGCGTCAGGAGCACGTAAGCCAAGCCGCCGCGCCCCAGGGAGAAGACGGGCAAGCCCGCCGCGCCTTCGACGACGTAAGCCGCGAGCGTGATCGCGCCGAGGCGAGAGCCGAGGAGCGCGCCCGCGAGCAGCACGACGAAGGTCTGCATCGTCACGGGGATCGGCGAGAACGGCAGCGGCGCCGCGACGCGCGCCGACAGAGCCAGCAGCACGCCGAACGCGGCGACGACCGCGACCTTCTTGACCCAACCCAGCGGCGCGAGCGTCGCGCCGACCATCGTTTCGGCTTTAGCGTATGTGCTCATTGCGAACCTCGAAGAAAGTGACAGGTGACGGGTGACGAGTGACAGGTTAAATCAAAGTAATCTTTCCTGTCACCTGTCACGGTCTTTCTCCCGCCACTCGTCACGGCTTTTAGCGGACTGCGTCGCGGGCGCGCTCTTCGCGTTCGATGGCGTCGGCGGGGACGCCCGCGCCGAGCGCCTCGCGATCCGTGCCCATCTCCTTGACGCGCACGTCGCCCGTCTCCGCGCCGATGCGCATCGCGTAGAAGGAGCGCCAGACGAAGACGCAGGCGACGACGAAGAAGACGGCGGAGAGCGCGTAGTTGAGCGTCGCGTCGCCGCGCGACGCGCGAAGACTCTCCGCCAGCTCGACGGCGAGCAGACCGAAGAGTGTGGTGAACTTGATGACCGGGTTCAGGGCGACCGACGAAGTGTCCTTGAAGGGATCGCCCACCGTGTCGCCGACCACGGTCGCGTCGTGCAGCGGCGTGCCCTTCGCCTTGAGTTCGACCTCGACGATCTTCTTGGCGTTGTCCCACGCGCCGCCCGCGTTCGCCATGAAGATCGCCTGGTAGAGCCCGAAGACGGCGATGGAGATCAGGTAGCCGATGAAGAAGAACGGCTCGACGAAGGCGAAGGCGAGCGCGGCGAAGAAGACCGTCAGGAAGATGTTGAACATCCCCTTCTGCGCGTACTGCGTGCAGATCTGCACGACCTTCTTCGAGTCTTCGACCGACGCCTTGTCGGTGTCGAGGTTGATGTTGTTCTTGATGAACTCGACCGCGCGGTAGGCTCCGGTCGTCACGGCTTGGATCGAAGCGCCCGTGAACCAGTAGATGATCGCGCCGCCCGTGATAAGCCCGAGGACGAAGGGCGCGTGCAGGAGCGACAGGCTCTCGACGTTGGCGGTCATGCCGGCGGTGAGCGCCATGATGATCGAGAAGATCATCGTCGTCGCGCCGACGACCGCCGTGCCGATCAGCACGGGCTTCGCCGTCGCCTTGAACGTGTTGCCCGCGCCGTCGTTCTCTTCCAAGAGGTGCTTGGCGCGGTCGAAGTTCGGCGTGACGCCAAACTCGCGTTTCACCTCCTCTTCGACGTTCGGCAACTGCTCGATGAGCGACAGCTCGTAAACCGACTGCGCGTTGTCGGTGACGGGTCCGTAGGAGTCAACCGCGATGGTCACGGGTCCCATGCCGAGGAAGCCGAAGGCGACCAGCCCGAAGGCGAAGACGGCGGGCGCGACCATCAGCGCGCCGACGCCCGCGGTGCTGACCGCGTAGGCGATGGCCATCAGCGCGACGATGGAGATGCCGAGCCAGAAGCCGGAGAAGTTTCCGGCGACGAGACCGGAAAGGATGTTGAGCGAAGGTCCGCCCTCTTCCGAAGACGTGACGACCTCCTTGACGTGGCGCGACTCGACCGAGGTGAAGACCTTGACGAGTTCGGGGATGATCGCGCCCGCGAGCGTGCCGCAGGAGATGATCGTCGCGAGCTTCCACCAGAGCGTCGTGTCGCCTCGGAGATCGGGAATCATCAGGTACGAGACGAGGTAGGTGAGCACGACCGAGACGACCGAAGTGATCCAGACGAGGGAGGTGAGCGGCTTCTCGAAGTTCATCGTCGCCGAGTTCTGGTAGCGGCTCTTGGCAATCGCCTCGTTGATGAAGTAGGAGCCGGCGGAGGCGACGATCATCATGATGCGCATGACGAAAATCCAGACGAGCAACTGCACCGCGACCGTCGCCTGATCGCGCACGCCCAAAAGAATAAACGTGATGAGCGCGACGCCCGTCACGCCGTAGGTCTCGAAGCCGTCGGCGGAAGGTCCCACCGAGTCGCCCGCGTTGTCGCCCGTGCAGTCGGCGATCACTCCGGGGTTGCGCGCGTCGTCCTCTTTGATCTTGAAGACGATCTTCATCAGGTCGGAGCCGATGTCGGCGATCTTCGTGAAGATGCCGCCCGCGATGCGGAGCGCCGCCGCGCCCAAGCTTTCGCCGATGGCGAAGCCGATGAAGCAGGGACCGGCGTAGGCGCGCGGGATGAACAGGAGGATGCAGAGCATGATCAGCAGCTCGATGCTGATGAGCATCATGCCGATGGACATCCCCGCGCGAAGCGGGATGGCGTAGATCGGGTAGGGCTTGCCTTCGAGCGAGGCGAACGCCGTGCGCGAGTTGGCGAACGTGTTGACGCGGATGCCGAACCACGCGACGCCGTAAGAGCCCGCGATGCCGATCAAACTAAAGAGCAGGATGACGGGGACGCTGACCGCGGGGTTCGCGGGCGGGGCGAGGTAGCCGAAGTAGAGCAGGATGACGACGGCGATGAAGGCTTCGAGAATCAGTATGAACTTGCCCTGCGTGACGAGGTAGGTCTTACAGGTCTCGTAGATCAGCTCGGAGATTTCGCGCATCGCGCGGTGGACGGGCAGGTTCTTCAACTGCGTGAAGATCATCAGCCCGAAGCCCAAGCCCAAAGCGCAGACGACGAGACCGACGAGCAGCAGCGTGTGACCGTCAACGCTGTCGTTCAAGAATCTGACCTTCGAGAGATCGGGCAGCACCAAGTCAGCCTCGCCTCCCGGCTCGCGCGTCACGGCTTGGCGCGCGGGACCCGCGCCGCGATTCTCGTTCGGCGCCGACGGCGGGGCGTTCTGCGCCGACGCGGCTGTGGCGAGCGCGGCGAGAATCGCGAGGCACGAGACGAGCGCGACGGCGTGGCGTCGCGCGGCGGCGATAAAGGTTTGCAGGCGCGCGCCTGCGTGCGGCGTCGCGCCGGTGTTAGGCGTCATTCGGTAATCCACTTCCGGTTAGTTCCTTTCCGAATCCTTGCTGAAAGTTTCTGGTTGAAAACGAGCGCGCGAGACGGGCAGACCGACGCGCACGCACACAAGAGCGCGTCACTGTCGCATACAGCCGTCAGTCGCTCGCGCTTTCGAAAGCCGTAATTATTGCCGATTCGGAGTGGAACTGTCCAACCGCGAGCGCGCCGTTCGCGCGCGCGTGGGGCTCACCAGGAGATGGCTTCGACCTTGTCGCGCGCGATCCTCACGCCCGCCGCCGGCGGCGCTTCGCCGTTCGCGAAGATGAGGGTGTCGGAACTCTCGTAGAGCAGGTAGAGGTCGTCGCCGCGTGTGGTCTTGTCGTCGCTCGTGAACCGGGCGGGGGCGAGTCGGCGCTGTAAATCCGCCGGGAAGTCGTCCTTGCCGAACCAGACCACGACGCGCGCCGGCTTGCCGCCGCCCAGTCCCTGCGGGAGGGTGGGGTAGATGCTGTCGGAGTAGATGGCGATTGCGGCGAGCAGCCCAAGGACGACGGCGCTGACGAAAGAGGTGAAAGCCCTGCGCCGCTTCGACGCGTCTTCACCGCGGAACCACTCGTAGAGCGTCACGAGCAGGACGAAGAAGCCGAGGAGCAGTCCGCCAGCCGCGCCCCAGAGCAGGAGGTAAGGGCTGCGCAGGTAGGCGGGCGACCAGCCCGGTCTCCAGTGGCTTAAAAACCACCTGATGTCGAAGAGCAGGAGGACGCAGAAGACGGCGAAGAAGAGATAGACGGCGAACTGCCGCGAGAAAGAGTTGGGCAGGGCGGCGAATAAGTTGTCGATCCAGTCCGGCGCTCTCTCTCCCAGAGAGTGCGCCCACGCGCCGACTCTGGTGTGCTTCAGTCGCGGCCAGGCGCGTTCGGCGATCATAGTCAGTAAGGCGCCCGGAATGATCAGCAGCGGCTTGTCGGGCACGACGATCCCGAACGCCTTCCACAACAGCCACACGAAGGGCTGAGACAGCGCCCAGCCGCAGGTAAAGATGAACACGACAGTCCCGGCGAAGAGAACCAGGTACGCGGCGAGCGGGAGCGAGACGAGGAGCGCGCCCGGCACGAAGAGGAACCACAGCCTCCTCTCCTTGCTTTGGTACTCCCTGGCAGCCGCGTAGAGGTAGATCCCGACGAGCACGAGGGCGGCTGTCGGCAGCGCGCCGGCGCGCAGCACCTGGTCGTAAGAGATGAAGTGCGAGGGCACACCGAAGCGGCGCAAGTTGAGATAGACGGCGGGGAAGCCCAGCGCCGCGACGAGCCCCACCCCGGCAGCCGCCAGCTTGAACAGCGGTTCCAGCTTTCCGAGCACGCTCGCCTCGTTCGCGGGCGTCGCGGCTGTGCCTTGTGCCGCGACGGGCGTCGCGCCCGCTTGGGCGGCGGTGGGTCGTGCGTCGCCGGCAGTCTGTGCGGCGGCTTGCGCTGCTAGCGGTGGAGTCGGTACGCGCGGGGCTGGTTGGACGGGCAGTCTCGGCGCTGGCGTCATTCCCGCGCCCGCCCCATCGGCGGCGGTGGGGTTTGACGCAGCGGGGCGGGCAAGGGCGTCGCCCGTCGTGGTTTCGTCTGGCATGGTCTCGTCCTCCACTTTCGGCACGTGAGATTACCTGCTTGTTGAGAACGTGGCGGCGCGTCAGGTTGGCACGTCCGCGAGCGCGGAGTCGTTAGCCAAGCCCTCCGCGGTCGGTTCAGGTCTGGGTCGCCCGCCCGTCCAGCGGCGGATCGAGTCGGCGAGGATGACGACCGCCGCAGCCATGAGGACGGCGGTGAGCGCGGCGTCTATGTAGCCCTGCGCGGCGGTCTTCGGGTTGCGCGTGAGCGGGAGGAAGATGTCCGTGATGGACTCCCAGCCCGCGACGAGCGTGGTCACGCCGACGAAGGCGAGCGGGAGAATCGTCGTCCAGGCGTAGCGGGCTTTCCCTGAGTTGATGATCGCCGTCGTCGCGACGCACAGCGCGACCGCCGCGAGCAGTTGGTTGGCGACGCCGAACATGGGCCAGATCGTCGAGATCGAGCCCGACCAGATGAACGCCGCCCACCCGGCGACGACGAGCGCGGTCGTCAGAAAAGCGCCCGGCTGCCAGTTCGGCTCCTCGAACTTTTTGTAGAAGCGCCCGCCGAACTCGCCGACGAGGAAGCGCCCGACGCGCGTGCCCGTGTCAATCGTCGTCAGGATGAACAAAGCCTCGAACATGATGGCGAAGTGGTACCAGTACTTCATCAAGCCCGTCATGCCCGGAATCGCGTTGAAGATTTTGGCGATGCCTAAGGCGAGCGTCGGCGCGCCGCCCGTGCGACCGCGCAGGGTCTTCTCGCCGGACTCCGCCTGGAGCTGATCGATCTCCTTCGGCTGGAGGTCGAAGCCCTCGGCGGTGTGCGTGTCAACCATGCGGACGTAAGCCGCCTGCTGCTCGGGCGTGTCAACTTTGGTGTTGATGGCGAAGTAGTCGCCGGGGAAGAGCGACGACGCCGCTATAAGCGCGACGACGCCGACGACGCCCTCCATGAGCATCGCGCCGTAGCCGATCACGCGCGTGTCCGTCTCGCGCGTGATCATCTTCGGCGTCGTGCCCGAAGAGATGAGCGCGTGGAAGCCGGAGATCGCGCCGCAGGCGATGGTGACGAAGACGAACGGGTAGAGCTTGCCCGGAATGACGGGACCGCCGCCCGCCGTGAAGGGCGTCAGCGCCGGCATGTTCAGGTGCGGGTGGACGAGCATCACGCCGACGATGAGGAACGCAATCGTCCCGATCTTCAGGTACGACGACAGGTAGTCGCGCGGGCACAAGAGCATCCACACGGGCAGCACCGACGCGACGAAGCCGTAAGCCGCCATCAAGAGCGTCACGGTGTTCTTCGAGAAGGTGAACGACGCAGCCCACGACGACTCCGCCACGCGCCCGCCGATGATGACCGCCGCGAAGAGTCCGACGACGCCGATGATCGTCCCCTCCCCGATCTTCCCCTTGCGGAAGCGGTACATGTAGAGCCCCATCAGGAGCGCGAGCGGGATCGTGAAGCCGACGGTGAACGTGCCCCACGGCGATTCAGCCAAGGCGTTAACGACGACGAGTCCGAGCCCCGCGAGCGCGATGACGACGATGAAGAGGATCGCTACACCAGCGACGACGCCGGAGAGCGGGCTGATCTCCGTGCGCGCGATCTCGGCGAGCGACTTGCCACGCCGTCGCACGCTCGCGACCAAGATCATGAAGTCGTGAACCGCGCCGCCGAGGCAGACGCCGATGACGAGCCAGAGGAGTCCGGGCAGGAAGCCGAACTGCGCGGCGAGGACGGGTCCGACGAGCGGCCCCGCGCCGGAGATCGCGGCGAAGTGGTGACCGAACAAGACCCACTTGTTCGTCGGGTAGTAGTTGTGCCCGTCGTACATCGTCTTTGAGGGGACGGGGCGCGAGTCGTCGAGCGTGAGCACCTTGGCGGCGAGGAAAGCCGAGTAATAACGATAAGCAATCGCCATCACGCAGAGCGCGCCGACGATGACGGGAAGTGCGTTCATAAAGTTTCGCTCCGAGACGGGCGGGCTGGTTCGCGATTAGACTTCCGGGAGACGGCGCGCATTATAACGCGCCCGCGCGCCGTGTGAGTAGGATTAGCCACAGAGGGCACAGAGGACACAGAGGAAGAGAAGGAACGATGAAGTAGGAACGCGGAACGATGAACGACGAACGAAAGATAACTGGTCTTCACTTCATCGTCCCGCGTTCATCGTTTCTTCCCTCCGTGCTCTCTGTGCCCTCTGTGGCTAAAACTTCCGCGCGTCATTCGACGAAGCTCTCGCTGATGCGTATGTCGCGCGCGGCTAAGGCGGCGACGAAGGGCGCGGGCGGGATGCAGCGCTCTTGGGGGAGCGCGCCCTTCGCTGTCGTGAGCCCTTGCGCCATCGTCTGCGCGACGATGGAGGCGGGGAAGGCTGTCGTGCGCTGCATGGCGGAGAGGCGCGTGCGCCCGTCGAAGCGATCAATGATGTCGTAGCGCAGGGTGCGCGTTTCATTGTTCGTGCGCCCGCGGAATTCGAGGCGGACGAGGACGGCGTCGGGCTCGTCCGCAGGGAGGTGTCGGACGAGCAGCTCGCCGAGGAGCTTGCGCGGGGCGAAGGGCACGCCTCCGAGATCAACTTCGTCGCTCGAAGCGAGTCCGAGACCGATGAGGAGCTTGAACTGCGCGCAGTGTCCGGGGTAGCGGATCGTCTTGTAGTCGAGCTCTCGAATCCGACCCGCGAAGGTGTCGGGCAGCGTCGAAGTGCCGCCGGAAGTCTGAAACGCCTCCAACCTGCCGAACGGGGCGGGGAACTCCAGCTCCTCGATCTCCGTCATCGAGTCCACCTCGACGATGCGACCGCCGCGCACGACGCGCGCGCGTTCGACGTACTCGTTGATCAACCCCTCGACCGAGAAGACGATCTGGTAGTTGAGCGGCGGCTTCGGCTGCAAGGGGAGACCGCCGACGCGAATGTGAATCTCCCCGATCTCGTCGAACCTCGCGGCGCCGTGGGCGGCGAGCACCGCGACCATGCCGGGGGCGAGTCCGCAGTCGGGGACGACGTTGACGCCCGCCGCTTTCGCCTCTTCGTCTAAGGCGAGTTCCGCGTCAACGACCGCGTTGTTGCCGCCGAGGTCGCAGAAGTTGGTGCGCGCCTCAACCGCCGCGCGCGCGAGGCGGAGGTTGTGGGAATATGTGACGCAACTGATCGCGGCGTCGTGCCCGCGCATGAGGGCGACCGCCCGGTCGAAATCTTCGACGTCAATCCGCGCGGGCGTGAGCTTCGCGCCGCCCACGGTCTCGCAGACGGCGCGCGCGCGCTCGGAGTCAACGTCGGCGACGGTGACCGAAGAGACTTCCGGCGAGTTGTGCGCCAGATCGTAAGCCGCGCCGAGACCCATGCGACCGGCGCCGAGGACGAGAATTTTCATGCGAGCACGGGGGTGGTTCGTCGTCAGTCTTAAACGAGCGCGCGTCAGTCGGCGGCGCGCGGCTCGCCCGCGTCGGGCGCTTGCGTCGTGCCGAAGAGCGCGCAGGCGACGCCCGTCACCAAGCCGGCGGCGATCATGATGAGCCCGTAAACGGCGCGGTCGTGCCTGTCGGCGGCGGCGTGCGTCGCCGTCTCCCACATGGAGAAGGGACCGAGATCGTGCGGGATCGTGAAGAGCCCGACGGCGACGACGAGGAAGCCGAGCGCGGCGAGCTTCAAAACCGCCGGCGTGAGCGTCGGTCTGCCGACCTTGCGCCCGACGGAGCTGCGCGTGTAGCCGTAGGAGACGTAGATCGAAAAGCCCAACATCAGCCAGCCGACGAAGCGCCACCAGGAGGCGGGCGGCAGGTAGATCATCAGGAAGACGCACGAGACCGCGCCGAGCAGCGGCAAAAAGAAGGCGCCGAGCGGGACGCGGAACGGGCGCACGCGCCCCGGGTCTTTGACGCGCAGGACGGGGATGCCGACGCAGACGAGGATGAAGGCGAAGAGCGTGCCGATGTTCGTCAGGTCAACCATCTCGTCGATGCTCGCGAAGGCGGCGATGCCGCCGACGAAGACGCCCGTCAAAATCGTCGTCACGTGCGGCGTCTTGAAACGCGGGTGGACGCTCGCGAAGACCGAAGGGAGGAGCCCGTCGCGCGCCATCGAGAAGAAGATGCGCGGCTGCCCCAACTGGAAGACGAGCAGCACCGCCGTGTGCGCGATGACCGAGCCGAAGGCGACGACCGTCGAGGGCCACTGCACGCCCGCGGGCGCGGCGTGATCGAGCGCCATCGTTAATGGTTCGGCTTGCTCGTTCGCGAGCTTCTGGACGAGTTCGTGGTACGGGATGATGCCGGCGAAGACCGCGCCGACGACGACGTAGAGGATCGTGCAGATGATGAGCGACGCGATGATGCCGATGGGCAGATCGCGCGAGGGGTTTTTACACTCCTCGGCGACGGTCGAGACGGCGTCGAAGCCGATGTAGGCGAAGAAGACTAACGCCGCGCCGGTGAACGTGCCGCGCCAGCCGTTCGGCTGGAACGGGTGCCAGTTCTCGACCATGTGCGTGGGCGAGACGTAGTAGAGCGCGACGCCGATGAAGAACAGGAGCACGATGATCTTGATCATCACCATGACGGCGTTGAACCCGGCGGACTCGCGGATGCCCCACACGAGCACAACCGTGATGAGCGCGACGATGCCGAAGGCGAGCAGGTTGAAGATGATCGCGTGACCGAACAGGTGCGGCGCGCCGCCGAACAGTCTGGCGTACTCGGCCGGGTTGTTGGCGGCGAGCTTGGCGGCGGTGCGGTAGTCGGTCGCGAGCCAGGCGGGGATGTTGATGCCGAGGTTGCCTAAGAGCGTGCGGAAGTAGTTCGCCCAACTGATCGCGACGGCGATGTTGCCGACCGCGTACTCGATGATCAAGTCCCAGCCGATGATCCACGCCACCAGCTCGCCGAGCGTCGAATAGGAGTAGGTGTAAGCCGACCCGGAGATCGGCACCATCGAGGCGAACTCCGCGTAGCAGAGCGCCGTGAACCCGCAGACGACCGCCGTGATGACGAACGAGATCATCAGGGAGGGTCCCGCGCCCGGTCGCGAGGCGTCGCCCGCGGCGGCGGTGCCGACGGTGGCGAAAATCCCCGCGCCGATGATCGCGCCGATGCCGAGGAGCGTGATGTTGAACGCGCCGAGCGTGCGCTTCAAAGAGAACTGCGGGCCGCCCGCGGCGGCGAGAATGTCGTCGAGATTCTTAGTGCGAAAGAGTCCTCGAAGCACGTTAGTTCTCCAGAAATTTTCCGCGACCGAGGGGCTACCGCGAGCGAGACGGGGAGACGGTCTTGGTTGTCGCGTTGAACGAGCGTCGCGGAGTTTAGCAAAAAAAGGATGAAGGATGAAGGATGAGGGATGAAAAAGAGCCGCCGCCTTCTTTTCGTCCTTCATCCTTCATCCCTCATCCTTTGTGTTACACTTCGCCGCGATCCAAAAACCGACGGCGGGAACTCCGGTCATGCCCGAACGCGGCGGCGCGCGCACGCGCGTCGTTCACCAAAATCTCGACACGGCTTACCTGAACCTGGCGGCGCTCGTGCGCCACCTGCAACAGCGGGATTTTACGGGGCGCGTCCACGTCGAGCTGGACGAGTACGACGCCGACATCTTCCTCGCCGCGAGGGAGCGCCCGCGCGCGTGCGAGCGCGACCACGTGACGGGGCGCGAGGCTGAAGGGGAGGCGGCGCTCCAACGCATCTTCGTGCGCGCGAGCGAGCCGGGCGGGCGCGTCAGCGTCTTCGAGGGCGAGGCGGACGGGGCGGCGGAGGCGGGCGCGTCACCCGACGCGCCGTCGAGCCTCGCCGGCGACGGGGGGCGCGCGGCGTCGGCGCACGACGAGGTTGATCGCCGCAACGTCCTGCAACTGAGCGGCGAGGTGATCGCGGCGGTCGAGCGCGCGGTGGTGGCGACGACGGGCGGCGAGTTCGCCTCGCACTTCCGCGCGGCGCGAAGCGAACTGGCGGACGACTACCCTTTCCTCGCGTCGCTCGCGTCTTGCGTCGAGTACGTCAATGGTGAGCCGCGGCTCGCGCGCGCGACCCGCACGGAGGAGTTCGTCGCGGGCGTGTCCGACGCGCTCAGGCGCGTGGTCGAGCGCGCGGCGGCGGGCGAGGGCGGGGCGCGCGGCGTCCGCCGCGAGGTGGCGCGCGAACTCGCCGCGCTCGAAGAGCGCAGACCCCGCGCGCTCGCGCGCTTCGGCTTCGCCCCGCGCCTCGAACACATCGCGGGGATACGCTGGACGTGAGAAGGCAGTGACTAGTGAATCGTAAATAGTGAATAGTCGTTGAGTCAGCGTGCGGCTTGCGCGGTTGCGTTCAAGCCGCAGGGCGTACCGACGGCATTTACTATTCGCTATTCACTATTTACTATTCACTAACCCATGTTTCCATTTCGCAACGTCCTGTTCCCGACAGACTTCTCGGAGCACGCGCACGCGGCTCTGAAGTACGCGGCGGCGTTCGCGCGCGAGGGCGCGGGGCGCGTCGTCCTGTTCAGCGTGCAGGAGGGGAGCGTGCCCGCGAACCTTCTGACGCTCCCGCCGCGCGTGCTCGAAGAGCCGCACAACGAGTGGCTGAAGAACCTGCGGCGCGACGTGGACGCCGTGCTCGCCGACCCGCTGCTCGCCGGGCTCGAAGTCGAAACGAGGATCACGGAAGGCGATCCGGCGCGCGAGATCGCCGACGCGGCGCGCGCGCTCGACGTCGATCTCGTGACGGTCGCGACGCACGGGCGCGGGGGCTTGCGCCACGCGCTCTTCGGCTCGACCGCCGAGGAGATCGTCGCGGAGTCGCCGTCGCCGGTGCTCGTCGTGCGACCGCCGCAGCGCGAGTTCGTCTCGCACAGGGACGGGCGCACGCACGTCAACATCAACCGCGTGCTGCTGGCGACGAACTTCCGCCCGTCGGCGGAGCCCGCGTCGCACCTCGCCGCAGAGATCGCGCGCGCGGCGGGCGCCGAGTTCCACAGCCTCTACGTCGTCGGCGACTTCATGGAGCAGCTCGCGGACATGTTCCCCGAGAGCGGCAGCCGCGCCCTCTCCGATCTGCGCGCTTTCGTCGCGGGGAAGATGGAGGCGTTCGCGCGAGAGGCGGGCGGCGGGTGCCAGACGCACATCGCCGAGGGGCGACCCTACGAGGAGATCGTGAGGCTCGCGACGCGCGAGGACGTTGACCTCGTCGTGACGGGCACGAGCACGCACGAGCCCTTCTTCGGCGGCGCGCCCGTGCTCGGCGCGGAGATCGAGCGCGTGATTCGCAACGCGCCCTGCCCCGTGCTCTGCGTCCCTGCGGGTCGCGTCGTGACGCCGCATCCGGTGCGCGTCACGGAGCCCGTGCCGACTTAAAAATTGCGGATTTCGGATTGAAGAAACGCGGCTGCGAGAAATCAACTCTCGCAGCCGCGTTTTTAGTTCTCAGGATTTCAAATCCGCCTTCCGCAATCCGCAATCGCTCTACTTGCCGCCCGCCTCGGTCGGAAGCCCCGCGTTCTTCCAGGCGTTCCAGCCGCCGAGCAGCGCCGCGACGTTCGTGTAACCTTTCGCTTGGAGTGTCCGCGCCGCACCGGCGCTGGTGTGCTCGTTGGGTCAAGCACAGTAGGTCACGATCAGCTTGTCCTTCGGGAACTCGTCGAGGTGCTTCTCGACCTCGTTGAAGGGCACGTGCTTCGCGCCCTTGATGTGCCCCTGCTCGTAAGCCGCCTCGTCGCGCACGTCGAAGAGCACGACCGTGCCCTTCTCCATCCCCGCGCGCAGTTCGTCCTGCGAGACGCGCCGCACGTCGTCCGCCTGCGGCACGTTCAGAGGCTCGACGGTCGCGCGCGCGTTCGCCGCCTGATTCGCCGCCGCCGCCGTCTTCGCGCCCGGCGCGCTGGTGTCGCGCGGACCGCACGCCGCGAGCAGCGCCGCGAGCAGCGCGCCCGCCGCCGCGAGTGGAATCAATAGTCGCATCAGTATCTCCTCAGAAAAAAATTCCGCCCCGCGCGCACGGCGCGAGACCCGGATTCACGCCGGATAGCATCGCACGAAACCGCGCCGCGACGGAAGCGCGGCGGCGCAAGTAATTCGTTTGGCAAGCCGCGGGCGCGGGCGTAGAATCCCGGCAGTCAACCCGGCCGCGGCGCGCGCCCCCTTCGCGCGCCTCGTCGGCTCTCTGCGGGCGAGCGTTCAAACCTCCGGCGTGCGAGCGGGAGCGTCCGTGATGTCGCAGCCGACTTACTTGAGATCGGGCAGCCGCGTCGGCGTCGTCGGCGCGGGACCGGCGGGTTCGTTCTTCGCCGTCGAGCTGCTCCGGCGCGCGCGGGCCGTCGGTCTCGACCTGACCGTCAAAATCTTCGACGGCAAGAGCTTCGCCAAGAAGGGCGCGCCCGGCTGCAACATGTGCGCCGGGGCCATCGGTCAGAACCTCATCACGGAGATCGAGCACGCGACGACGACCATCCCGCGCGAGGTCGTCCACTACGAACTCGCGGGCTACGCCGTCCACTACAACGACGCGACCGCGACGCTCGCGGGCGATCCGGCGCGGAAGATTTTCGGCGTCTATCGCGGCGCGGGTCCCGTCTCGACCGAGACGCCCGACCCCGCGCGCAGCTTCGATCAGTTCCTCCTCGATCAGGCGTTGAAGCTCGGCGCGGAGCACGTGCGCGCCAACGTCTCGGACATAGGCGTCCCGGCCGCGCTCGGCGAGCGACCCGTCGTACACGCCGGCGACGGGCAGGCGGAAGAGTTCGACTTGGTAGTCGGCGCGTTCGGCGTCAACTCCCAGCTCTCGCAGCGGCTCACGTACGGCTACCAGCCGCCGCCGACCTGGAAGAGCTGCGTGATCGAGGCGCGCGTCCCCGCCGAGTTCCAGCGCGAGAAGCTCGGCGACCTCATACACTTCTTCGTCTTGAAGCAGCCGGACGTGCGCTACGTCGCCCTGATCCCGAAGGGCGAGCACGTGACCGTCACAGCCATCGGCGAGTCGGTTGACGTGCACTCGACCGAGCGGCTGCTGCGCGAGTCGTACCTGCGCGACTACCTGCCCGCCGACTGGAAGCTCGACTGTCACTGCCACCCGCGCGTCGCCGTCGGCGCGGCGCGCCTGCCTTACGCGGATCGCTTCGTCATCGTCGGCGACGCCTCGGACTCGCGCTACCTGAAGAACGGCGTCGAGTCCGCCCTGGTGACGGCGCGGCTCGCCGCCGACTGCGTCATCAACCACGGCGTCACCGAGGACGACTTCGAGGAGCACTTCTGGAAGCGCTGCCAGAAAGTTTTCGGGCGCGACAACCTCTACGGTCGCGCGCTGTTCGAGATTTACGACCGCGTCTTCCCGCACCCGCTCCTCGCGCCCGTCTATTTCGCGGTGCTCGACGCCGAGCGCACGCTCCCGCGCGGGGACGCGCACCTCTCGGACGCGCTCCTCTCGGCGTTTACGGGCGATCAGTCTTACAAGCGGATACTCTTGCGCGCGATGCACCCGCGACTCGCGGCGCGCATGGCGCAGCACGCGGGCTACGTCTTCTTCGACCGCGCGCGGTCGCGCGTCACGCGCGCCGAGCCGACGAAGCTCTCGCGCGGGCTTCGCCTGAGAGACGAGTCGCGCGTCTGCGTCGTCGGCGGGGGACCCGGCGGCGCGTCGTGCGCGATCCGGCTGCTGCAGGAGTCGCGGCGGCGCGGCTTGAAGTTGGACGTGGTCATCTACGAGCCCAAGGAGTTCCCGCGCCAGCACAACCCGTGCATGGGCGTGCTCGCGCCGCCGACCGCCGCCGTCCTGCGTGAACAACTCGGCGTCGAAATCCCGGCGCGCATGGTGAAGCGCACGATCAAGGGCTACCGCCTGCACGGCGACCGCGCCGACGTGGAGCTGCGCGCGCCGACGACCGAAGAGCCCGCGCTCATGGTCTCGCGCTCCGAGTTCGACGAGTTCCTGCTCTCACGCGCGCGCGAGGCGGGCGCAAACGTCCTGCCGGATCGCGTCACGGGGCTTGAGTTCCACCCGGAGAATCTGGAACACCCCGTCCGCGTCTATTCCGAAGGCTTGTCGCGCTCGGCGGACATGGTCGTCGCCGCGTGCGGGTTGGACGACGGGCTGCTCTCGGTGCTGGAGCAGGTCGGAGGCTCGGCGCGACGCAAGTACAAGCGCCCGCGCGAGACGATGCACTCGATCATCGTC
>JAIVGV010000402.1 GCA_020201365.1 Acidobacteriota bacterium | reverse complement strand
GCGAGTTCGGGGCGCGTGACGCGCACCTTGATGTGGCGTCGCTCGCCCGCGTGCGGCGCGAGCTTGGGGTAGTAGCCGAGGCTGTACTGTCGCCGCAGCTCTTCGGCGACGAGCGCGAAGGTCGAGGAGAGATCGCGGTTGTCGTCGGCGCGGTAGCGGCGCGCGCCTGAGACGTTGGCGAGGTCGCCGAGGTAGCGGTCGCCCCGCTCGTACTCTTCGGGCGTGCAGCCCGTACAATTCACGCCGCCGCCTCCGCCCGGGTAGCCGCCGGGGTAGCCGCCACCACGTCCGCCCCCGCGACCGATGGAGACTCCGCCGCCGAAGATGATGCTCCCCAAGATGTTCGCGACCGTGCCCGCCGTGCCGCCACCCCCGCCGCGCCCGTGCCCGCCGCGACGCGAACCGCCGCCCGGATAGCCGCCGCCGTTCGGGTAGCCGCCGCCGGGGTAGCCGCCGCCCGGATAGCTGTTCGTCACAGACGAGTCGTAGGTGTCGTACTGCACGGGGTAGATGAGCGCGTCGGCTTCTTCGGCGTCGCGCAGTGTGGACTGGTAGCTGGCGCGCTTGCTCGTCGTGTCAACGCCGTCGGTGAAGACGACGATCGCCTTGCGCCCCTCGATGCGGTTGAAGCGCTGGTTGATGACGAAGTCAACGGCGTCGTAGAGGCGCGTGCCCTCGCCGCGGTTGGCGCGGCGGATCGCCTGGCGCATCGCGTTGTGATCGGTCGTCGGCTCGCACAGCACGCGCACCTGATCGTCGAAGGCGACGACCATCACGCGGTCGTCCGCACGCAACTGATCCACGAAGGTGATCGCCGCGTCCTGCATCTCCTCCATGCGGTAGCGCGTCGAGCCGGAGGTGTCTATCAGGAGCGCGACGGTGAAGGGCTTCTCGACCGTCGCGAAGTAAGCGACCTGCTGCTCGACGCCGTCCTCGAAGACCCGAAAATCTTCCTTGCGCAGGTCTGGGATGTACTTGCCCGCGCGATCCATCACCGAGACGGGAATGGTGACGAGCGTCGTGTTGACGCTCATTACGTCGTCGTCGCCGACCTCTTCGGGCGCGCTCGCCTGCGGCGCGCGCGCCGACGCGGTCTCGTCGCTCGTGCCGACCGCCCCGCCGAGCGTGGGCGGGCGACGCGACGCCGTCTGCGCGGGCGTCTGTGAAGCAGCGTCGTCCGCCGTCCCGTAGCCGTCCGTCCTCGCGCCGTTCGTCGTCCTCGCGGGCTGGCTCGTCGTCGTCGTCGCGCCCGACTGACCGACGCGGCGCGGGCGCGTCTGCGCGCCGAGCGACGGGGCGAGCGCGGCGGCGCAGAGTGAGAGCGAGAGCGCGAGGGCGGAGAGCCTTTTCATTACGTTGTGCTCCTTCCGAGGCGGCGCGCGAGGCGGACTACTGCTCTGTTCGCGCGGGGAGAGTCTTTAGATTACGCGGGAGAGGCTGGGGATGCACGCAAAAATTTCGCCGCCGCCGAGAGGGGCGCGAAAATGTGTGCGGCGGCGGGCGCGCTCTCCTTCGGCGCGAAGACTGCCCGCACGCGGTAAAAGCCTCGACGCGCCGCGGTGTGTCGGACGCCGCGCGTCAGTCGCCCCCGCCCGCGCCTCCGCCCGACGCAATCGCGTTCCAGACGAAGGGCAGCGTCCCCCACGTCTGCCCGCGGTGCTGCGGGCGGAAGCCGAAGAGGACGACGCGCCCGCGCCCCATGGAGACTTCGGCGAGCGCTACCTTGCCCGCGACGTACTCTTCGCCGAGCAGCCAGCCCGACTGCAGCACGTCGCGCGGGGCGTAGCGGGCGACGACGCGCACCGTCTTATCTTCGCCCGTCACGTCGAAGGCGGAGCTGTTGATGAAGTAGGCGTCCGTGTCTCGCTGCAAGCCCCGCGCGAGCGGGTTGGAGGTGTCAACGTCGAGCCGGAGGACGGAGCCGGGGCAGTAGAACTCCGACGAGCGCACGCCTTCGAGGACGTTTCGGAGCGGGAGCTTGAAACGCTTGATCGCAAGCTCGGTCGAGGCGTCGAAGCAGACGAGCGTGCCGCCGTCTTCGACGAAGCGGCGCAGGTTCTCCACGCCCGCCTCCGTGATGCCGCCCGTGAACTCCTCCGGCGCCGTCCCTCGCGCGCGCCCCTCGACGATCTCGCGCATTCTCATCGAAGGCAGCACGATCACGTCGTAGCGCGCGCGCAAGTTTCCGGCGCGAACGTCTCTGTCGAGGACGGAATCGTATCGGACGTTGAAGGTGTCGAAGACGTAGCGCGTCCAGCCCTCGTCCATCGAGCCCGTCCAACTCTTGTAGAGACCGAGGCGGACGCCGGCGCGCGCGAGCGGGTTCGCGACCGGCGACTGCGCGCCCGACCTCAACGCGAGACCGAGATCGCGGCGCACGTCCGATTCGTCTTTGATCTGCGTCATGCGGCGCTGTGCCGCCGACTCGCTGACGCGCAGCAGCAGCTTCGACTCGACGCCCATCTGCAACGGCAGCGTCCAGCCCGCCACGTCGTAGGGTCTTTCGGCGGCGCCCGACGCGGTGCGGCGGTCGGGATAGACCTGCGGCTCGAAGAGCGCGAGCACGTTCGCGCGCTGCGGCTGCGCGAGCGGGACGAAGTAGCTGCCCGCCGGAATCTCTCTCGCCGCCTCGTCCGCGACCGTTTCCATCTCTGTGACCTCGCGCGTCGCGCCACGCGCCTCGCGCTGCGCGCCCGCCGCGCGCTCGTCACCGCCCGGCTCGCCTTCGCCGACGCGCGGTCGCTCCTCCTGCACGGTTCGCTTCACGAGGCGCTGCGTCGCCGTCAAGCCGTGCATCTCGCGTTCGAGCCGATAGACTTCGACGCCCTGCGCGACGAGCGTGCCGATCAGCTTCGCCGCCGACTCGTCGCGCCCCTGACCCGGCGGGACGACGTAGCCGAGCGGCGCATCCTTAGCGCGCGCGAGATCGAGTTGGCGCTGCCCGAGCTCGTAGAAGTTTCGCAGGTAGCGCGCGCGGTACTTCGCCGCGAGCGAGAGCACGGCGCGCGAGGAGATCAGCTCCATGCGCATGATGTCGCGCGCGCGCCACGTGCCGCCCTGCCACGGGTCTGGGAAGTTGGTCTGCGGCGTTGCCGGAAGCGCCGTGTCCATGCCGCGCGTCGAGGAGCGCGCGAGCTGTTCGCGCGTGACGTTGACGGGCGTCATCAGACGCGCCGACGCCGCTTCGGTGAGGATGCCGACCGAGTTGTGAAAGTAGGGCGCGGTGCGAAAACCCCCGTGCCACCAGGTGTCGTAGAGCGCGTTCGTGATGACGCCCTGCACCCCGGCGGCTTCCTCGTCCGCCGCGATCTTGTGACCGACGAGACCGACCTCGCGCAGCAGGAGCGGCGCGATGTGCGGGTTCGGCGGATCGAAGAAGGGCGGGACGAAGAAGCGCGAGGAGGTCGAGCCCTGCTGGTGTATGTCGTAAACGACTTCGGGGAACCACTCCTTCCAGAAGAGGCGCGTCAGCGCCTGCGACTCTCTCAGGTTGAGCATGAACCAGTCGCGGTTGTCGTCGTGCCCGGCGTAGTGGTGGTAAATCTCCGGCGGCTCCGTGCCCTCGTAAGGCGTGCCCATCGTCTTGCGATACCAGTCGGCGACGATCTGCACGCCGTCGGGGTTCGCCGATGGGACGAGCAGCAGGATCGTGTTCTGCAGAATCTCTCGCGTCTCCGCGTCCTGCGCCGAAGCCAGCTCGTAAGCCAGGCGCATGGACATCTGCGAGGCGACGATCTCGGTCGAGTGGATCGAGCAGGAGATGACGACGACCGACTTGCCGTCGGCGATCAAACGCTCGCGCTCCGCCTCCGACGCGACGAGCCGCGGGTCTGCGAGCCGACGCTGGATGTCTTGGTACTTCGCCAGATTGCGTATATTCTCAGGCGCGCTGACCGTAGCGACGATCAGCGGTCGCCCCAGCGTCGTCTCTCCGATCTTCTCGACGCGCACGCGGTCGCTCGCCGCGTCGAGCCGCGCGAAGTAGTCCGTGATCTGCGACCAGTCGGCGATTGTCCTGTCGTCGCCGGGCTCGAAGCCGAGGACGGAGCGCGGCGAAGGGGCGGACACGACTGGCGCGGCGGCTTCGCGGCGCGTCTGCGTGCGCGGCGTCTGTGCGACGGCAGCGCGCGGCTGGAGCGCGAGCGCGGCGAAGAGAAAGAGCGCGAGGCGCAGAAGCTGACGAGGCATGGCGAACCTCTCTCAAGAGATTTGATGTCAGAGCGGACGGAACTGAAGCGCGTTGGCGCAGAGTCTATCACAGGCGCGGGCGATGCGCGCGAGGGCGTTGCTACTGACGTGCGCCGCGAAGTTGCGACCGAGCCGCGCTGTGATGACGTGAGCGAAGCGCGACGCGACGTGGTGGGCGCGCAAGAGATCATTCGCACGCCGCTGCCCGCCGACATGCGCGCGACCGTCGCGCGCCGCGTCCGTCACTGGTGGGTGCTCTTCGTCGCCGCCGCCCTGCTGCTCACAATCGCGCCGCCCGTCCTCTTGGTCTCGGCGCTCGCGGGGCGACGCGAGTGGGTCTATCCGTATGCGCTGTGGGGCGGGCGCGCGTGGCTGCGCCTGAGCGGGATGACGGTCGTCGCGCGCGGGCACGAGCGGCTCGATCCGGATCAAACCTACATCTTCATCGCCAACCACCACTCCTACCTCGACACGGCGACGCTCTTCTGCTACGTCGGTCGCCGCGTCGGGCTGCTCGCGAAGAAGGAGCTGCTGAAAGTCCCGATCCTCGGCTACGGCATGGGCTTTGTGAACGTGATGGCGATCGACCGCACGAACCGCGAGCAGGCGATTGAGACGGTGCGCGCCGCGACCGAGCGGATACGCGCCGGCGTCTCCTTCGGCGTCTTCGCGGAGGGCACGCGCTCTCTGCCGGGGGAGCTTTTGCCGTTCAAGAAGGGCGCGTTCCACATGGCGATTGACGCGAATGCTGCGGTCGTCCCCGTCGCCATCAAGCACACGGACGCCCTGATGGGCAAGGGCACGGGCTTCGCGCGATCAGGGACGATTGAGATCGTCATCCTCGCGCCGGTCACAACAAGCGGGCTGTCATCCGAGAGGGACGAAGACGTGGAGTCGCTCGTCGCGGAGACGCGAGATCGGATCGCGTGTGAGTTGCAAGCGGGCGCGGGCGTTGGCTCAGCCTGAAGCTGAGTCAAGTTAGAGCAAGACATTCTCCACAGAGGCAGAGAGGACACAGAGTTTACACAGAGGAAAACTGCCTTTCTCTGTACGACCTCGGTGCCCCCTGTGCCTCTGTGGTGAGTTCTGAGGCCCCCCGCGAGCTTGCAACTGAGGGCTGATCTGTTGCATCATAAGACAGTTACTCCTTCTCTCAGCGTATCAACGGTGATACGCCCCGCGCCAAGGTAGGCGGCGGCGTTCGGACGGTTCGAGAGTAGGCTGATTTCAACTGGTAGAAGCCGCTCTGAAAACGAGCACCCCGAACGCGACTCTTCGCTGTTACCGTTACTCCGAAGCCAGCACGCGGCAGGAAAGCTTCTCTTGGCACTCCGCAGAGGAGAAGGAAAAAGATAGTCATGTCCATGAAACTTTACGTCGGCAACCTCTCGT
>JAIVGV010000128.1 GCA_020201365.1 Acidobacteriota bacterium | reverse complement strand
CGATGGTACTGCGCGGGAGACTGCGTGGGAGAGTAGGAAGCCGCCGGGATTAAAACAACAGAGCCCGCTTGGAGTTCAACCTTCAAGCGGGCTTTGATCTTTTCGGGCACACTTGCGAAAATTTCGCATCAAAAACACGGTCAGCGGGGGTTAACAGCCCGGCGGGAATGATGAGACATCTGCGGCTCGCTAAAACGTCCGCCCTCCTCGCCTCGCTCGCGCTCGCGTGCGGCGCGAACCCGCGCGGCGCGCCCGACCCTTCGTCCGACAAAGTTCAGGCTTACGGCTACGAGATCAAGAACGTCTATCCGCACGACCGAGCGGCGTTCACGCAGGGTCTCATCTTTAAAGACGGCGTGCTGTGGGAGAGCACGGGTCAGTACGGCTCGTCGTCTTTGCGCAAGGTCGAACTCAAAACGGGCAAGGTCATCAAGTTGATCTCAGTCCCGCGCGAATACTTCGCCGAGGGGATGACGGTCTTCCGCGGCAAGGTCTTCCAGCTCACTTGGCAGGAGCACAAAGCCTTCACCTACAGCCCCGACGACTTCGCGAAGACCGGCGAGTTCAACTACGCGGGCGAGGGCTGGGGGCTCACGCACGACGACGACTCGCTCATCATGAGCGACGGCAGGAACACCTTGCGCTTCCTCGACCCGGAAACTTTCGCCGTCCGCCGCGCCGTCAGCGTCTTCGAGAACGGCGAGCCGCTGAACGAGCTGAACGAGTTGGAGTACGTCAAAGGCGAAATCTTCGCCAACGTCTGGCAGACGGATCGTATAGTCCGCGTCGATCCGAAGACGGGGAGGCTCACCGGCACGGTCGATCTCTCAGGTCTCCTCCCAACCGCCGACCGCGACGCCGACACCGACGTGCTCAACGGCATCGCCTACGACGACGAGGGCGACCGCCTCTTCGTCACGGGCAAGAACTGGTCGAAGCTTTTCGAGATTCGTTTCGTCAAGAAGTGAGTTGTCAGAGCGACCGTTCGAGGGTCGCGCGTTCAGGCAAGAGCAGTGCGGTTCGACACCTTCTTCCGCGTCACCTCCTACGCCACAGTCGCGTGCGGCGTGCTCGCGCTTGCCCTGACGGGCGGCGTCGGGCTGGGATTGGCTGCGGCGCTCTTCGCGCTCATCGCCGCGGCGTGGAAGCTCGACGGCCCGCGCCGGCAGCTCTCGGAGCGCGCGAGCCTCTTCGCCGTGCTCGCGTCGCTGCCGCTCTTCTACGTTGACTGGAAGCTGCAGTCAAACTACTTCGGCGTCGAGGCGACGCGCGCGAGCGTCGCCGCGCTCGCGCACTTCGTCATCTTCCTCTCGCTCGTCAAAATCTTCGGCGCCAAACAGGATCGCGACTGGCTCTTCCTCTACCTCATCGCCTTCTTCGAGGTGCTGCTCGCCGCCGGGCTCTCCCTGAGCCCCCGCTTCGTCGCGGCGCTTGCGCTCTACGCCTTCGCCTCGCTCACCACGGTCGTCTGCTTCGAGGTGAGGCGCGCGCGAAGCCGCGTCCGCTTCCACGAAACCCGCGTGCTCCGCGCCGCGCCGACGAACAGACGCGGAAGACTGCTGCCCCGCAAGCCGCTACGGCGAAACGTCGCCGCCGCGGGCGACGCGCGCCGCTTCCTCGTCGTCTCCGTCTGCCTGCTCGCACTCATCTTCGCGCTCGCCGCGCCGATCTTCTTCTTCACGCCGCGGCTCAGCTCGAGCTCACTCGCGCGCGCGAGCGGCGGCGCCGGGTTAACGGGGCTGGTCGGCTTCTCGGACGAGGTGACCATCGGCGAGTTCGGGCGCTTGCAGCAGACGGAACAGGTCGTGATGCGCGTGCGCGTCGAAGACCCGACCGCCGCGCGCAACCTGTACCTGCGCTGGCGCGGCGTCGCGCTCGACAACTTCGACGGTCGCACCTGGCGGCGCACGCCGCCCCTGACGTCGCCCGCGAAAACTTACTTCAAGCCCGACGAGCGCAACGCCTTCCTGTTCGGCACCACGCAGTCGCTCGAACACCTCACGACGCAGACCTTCTTCGTCGAGCCCGTGGACACGCCCGTCGTCTTCGCCGCCCCGCGCGTCGTCGCCGTTCGGGGCGCGCTGCCCTACGTCGTGCTCGACGCCGAAGGCGACCTGGCGACGCGCCCGCACCCCGGCGAGCGGCTCGCCTACCGCGCCTACTCCGACACGACGCTGCCGCCGCTCGACGCGCTCCGCTCCGACCTCCGACCCTACCCGCGCGCGGTCGCCGCGCGCTACCTGCAACTGCCCGAACGCCTCGACCCGCGCGTGCGCGGGCTGACCCGCCAGCTCATCAGCGAGACGGACAACCGCTACGACGCCGCGCAGGTCGTCGAACAGTACCTCCGCCGGAACTTCCGCTACTCGCTCGACCTCAAGGCGGGGGGCGACGATCCGCTCGCAGATTTTTTGTTCCGCGTGCGAGAGGGGCACTGCGAATATTTCGCCACGGCGATGGCTGTCATGCTGCGCTCGGTCGGCGTCGCCGCGCGCGTCGTCAACGGCTTCCAGATGGGCGAGTACAACGACGCGGCGGACATCTACACCGTCCGCCAGTCCGACGCGCACTCCTGGGTCGAGGTTTACTTCCCGGAAGAAGACGCTTGGGTGAGCTTCGACCCGACGCCGAGCGAAGGGCGACCCGGACACGCCGCGCAGACGGGCTTGCGAGGCGCGCTCTCGAAGTACGCCGAAGCTCTGGAGGTCTTCTGGATTCAGTGGGTCGTCAACTTCGACCGGCAGGAGCAGCAGCAACTTGCGACGAACGTGCGCCGTGATCTCACGTCGTACCGCCGCGGCGCGATGAACTTCGCCGCCGCCGCGCTCGACGGGCTCTCCGAGTCTTGGTCGCGCGCTTCCCGCTTCTTCGGCGGGAAGGGGCGACTGCGCGTCGTCGATCCGGGAATCGTCCTGCTGTTCGCCGTCGCCGCCGCGCTCGCCTACTTCATCGCGCGCCGACGCGGCTTCCGCCTCCGCCGCGCGCTAAGCGAGTGGCGCGGCGCGGGCGCGCGACGCTCGTCCGTCGCCTTCTACGAACGCATGACGCGCGCGCTCGCCTCGCGCGGACTCAAGCGCGAGCCGCACCAGACGCCGCTCGAATTCGCGGGGGCTCTATCGGTGCCCGAAGCCCTGCTCGTCACGCGCGCCTACAACCGCGTCCGCTTCGGCGGTCGAGAACTTTCACGCGACGAAGCCGCGCGCGTCGAGACGTGGCTTGATAGAATCGAAAGAAGTGGCGGGTGACGAGTGACAGGTGACCAGTAAGACAGGCAAGATGGCTTTGCTTGCCACTCGTTACTCGTCACTCGCCGCTCGAAAATAGTAAGCGCATGAAGAAAGTCGGATTCATCTCTCTGGGCTGCCCGAAGAACCTCGTTGACAGCGAGGTGATGATGGGGCGTCTGAAGCAGGAAGGCTACGAGTTGACGGCGGACGAGACGGAAGCCGAGACGCTCGTCGTCAACACCTGCGGCTTCATTGACTCCGCCAAGCGGGAGTCAATCGACGCGATCCTCGAAGCCGCGCGGATGAAGTCGGAAGGGCGCTGCAAGCGGCTCGTCGTCGCGGGCTGCCTCGTCGAGCGGTATCGAGACGAGCTGCGCGCGGAGATTCCCGAAGTTGACGCCTTCATCGGCACGAACCAGATCAACGACATCACGACAGTCGCCGACCGCCGCGTCAACGCGCGCAGCCTGCCCGTCGTCTCAATCGGCAACCAGTCGGCGACCTACCTCTACGACGAGTCAACGCCGCGCGTGCTCGCCACGCCGTCGCACTTCGCCTACGTGAAGATCGCGGAGGGGTGCGACCGCCCCTGCGCCTTCTGCTTCATCCCGCAGATGCGCGGTCACTTCCGCAGCCGACGCTTCGGCTCCGTCGTCGCCGAGGCGCGCTCTCTCGTCGAGCAGGGCGTCAAGGAGTTGGTGCTCGTCGCGCAGGACTCTTCGCGCTACGGCGAAGACTTGGGACTCAGTGACGGGCTCGCCGATCTGCTGCGGGAACTCGCGCGGCTCGAAGGCGTCGAGTGGGTGCGCGTGATGTACGCCTACCCGACGCACGTGAGCGACAAATTTCTAGACGTGATGGCGTCCGAGCCGAAGGCTTGCAAGTACCTCGACATTCCGCTACAACACGCCTCGCAGAAAATCCTGCGTCTCATGCGCCGCGGCGGAAACCGCGCGAGCCTCGAACGCCTGATCGGGCGCGTGCGCCGGCGCGTGACAGGCATCACGGTTCGCACCACTTTCATCACGGGATTCCCCGGCGAGACCGACGAGGACTTTGAAGAACTGATGAAGTTCGTCCGCAACGTCGAGTTCGACCGAGTGGGAGTCTTCACCTACTCGGACGAGGAGGGCACGCCCGCATTCGAGCTGCCCGACAAAGTTGATCCCAAAGTCGCCGCACGCCGCCGCGCCGCGCTCATGCGCGAGCAGAAGAGAATCTCGCGCAGACGTAACCGCGCGCGCGTCGGTGAGACAGTGCGCGTGCTCTTCGAGGGCGCGTCCGCCGAGACAGACCTGCTCTGGCAGGGGCGCACCGAGGGGCAGGCGCCCGACATAGACGGCTGCGTGCTCATCAACGACGCGCCCGCGAGTCTAGCGCCCGCGCCCGGCGACTTCGTCAACGTCCGCGTCACCGGCGCGCACGAGTACGATCTCGTCGGCGAGATTGTCTGACATGAAGCCCGGCAAAGAGACGAGCGACACGCTGAGCCCCGCGGTCGAGGCGACGACGCACATCGCCGTCCCGGCGCGCAGGCGCACGTTCGCAGATTACGTCGCGCTCGCGCTCGCGACGTGCGGCGTCGGCTTCATCCCCGTCGCGCCCGGAACGTGGGGCTCGCTCGTCGGCGTGGCGCTTTACGTCGGCTTCGGCGGCGCGATGAACGTGCTGCTCGCCGACGACTCGCACCGGCTCGGAACTTTATGGGGCGGCGCGCCCGTCGTGCTGATCTCAGGTGCGGAACAGTTCCGACTGCTACGAACACTGGCGCTGCTGTTCCTGATCGCCGCCGTCACGCTCGTCGGCATCTGGGCGGCGACGCGAACGGAGAAGCTGATCAAGAAGAAAGACCCCGGCATCGTCGTGATTGATGAAGTCGCGGGGCAGTTGCTCACTTTCCTGTTCGTGCCGTGGGGCGCGCCCGCGTGGCTCATCTTCGCGGGCTTCGTCGCGTTCCGGCTGTTCGACATCTGGAAGCCGTACCCCGTCCGCCGCCTCGAAGCGCTGGAGACGGGGCTCGGCATCATGGCGGACGACGTGCTCGCAGGTCTTTACGCGGCGGCGCTGCTCGCGCTCGTCGCATCAATCGCGACGCTCATTTGAAGGGGTCTTCGCGGCGTGCGCGGCGGTCGTGTTGTGCGGCGCGGCGCAGGCGCAGTCGGGCCGGCGCGTGGGGCGCGGCACGCAGCCGACTGCTTCGCCGACGCCCGCGCCGGTCATCGAGCTGCCGAAGCCCGACGCGCCGCCCGAGAAGGCTGCGAAGCGGCGGAACCTGCCGCACGTCGAGCTGATCGTCGCGGGTCGCATCGAGAAGAGTTCCGAGAACGCGACGCGGGTCTTCAACAGTTTCGCCGTGCGCCTCGGTCAGTCTCTGAAGACGAACTCGCTCGGCCTCGTCAAGCACGAGGAGGCGGAGAAGCGCGCGCGCGCCGAGGCGGAGAACTACGTCGTCTGGCTCGAAATTGATCGCGACGCGTTCCAGCAGGGGCGCGTCATCTTCAACTCACTCGACCTCATCGTCCGCTACTCGATCCTCGCGCCGCGCACCGCCGAAGTGAAGGCGCGCGGCAAAGTTTACTTCCAAGGGATGGGCGGCGCGCGCACGCGCGACGGCGACGAGAACGTCGTCCGCGCCACCCCCGAAGACGCGGGCGAAGCCGCCGCCGACATGGTGCTCGACTGGCTCGCGCTCATCGCCGCGCGCGGCAACGCCCATTGAGGGACACCCGCGCCGCGAACCGCTATAATCCCTCCCTTCATGGAAACAGCTAAAATTCTGGTCTCCGACGACGTGAGCGAGAGCGGGCTTGAGCCGCTGCGCGCGGCGGGGTTCGCCGTCGAGAAGCGCACGGGGCTCAAGCCCGAAGAGCTGCGCGCCGTCATACACGAGTACGACGGGCTCGTCGTGCGCAGCGAGACCAAGGTGACGGCGGAAGTTCTCGACGCGGGCGCGCGCCTGCGCGCGGTCGGTCGCGCGGGCGTCGGCGTGGACAACATAGACGTGGCGGCGGCGACGGCGCGCGGCGTCATCGTGATGAACGCGCCGGACGGCAACACGATGACGACCGCCGAGCACACGGTCGCGCTGCTGCTCGCGCTCGCGCGCCGCGTCCCGCAGGCGAACGCGAGCTTGAGAGCGGGGAAGTGGGAGCGCAAAAAGTTCGTCGGCGTCGAGCTGCGCGGGAAGACGCTGGGCGTCGTCGGGCTGGGGCGCATCGGTCGCGTGGTGGCGAGCCGCGCGCTGGCGTGCGAGATGAAGGTCGTCGCCTTCGATCCGTTCGTCGCGCCGGAGCAGTTGGCGAACACCGAGATCGAGTTCGCGCCGCTCGACGAAGTCTGCGAGAGAGCGGACTTTCTCACCGTGCACGCGCCGCTCACCGCCGAGACGCGCGGGATCATCGGCGCGCGCGAGATCGGATTGATGAAGAGGGAGGCGCGCGTGATCAACTGCGCGCGCGGCGGACTCGTTGACGAGCGCGCGCTGTTCGACGCGCTCAAGGAGGGGCGCATCGCGGGCGCGGCGCTCGACGTGTTCGAGCAGGAGCCGCCCGCCGCCGACCACCCGCTCGTCGCGCTGGAGTCGGTCATCGCGACGCCGCACCTCGGCGCTTCGACGGTCGAAGCGCAAGAGGGCGTCGCCGTCACGGTCGCCGAGCAGATGCGCGACTACTTCGAGACGGGCGCGCTGCGCGGGGCGGTCAACGCGCCCGCGCTCGGCGCGCAGGAGCTCAACGTGCTGCAACCTTACCTCACGCTCGGCGAGAGGCTCGGCAGGTTTCAGGCGCAGTTGGTTGACGAAGCCGTGCGCGAGGTGCGGCTCGAATACGCGGGCGAACTGGCCTCGGCGGACGCCGCGCCCGTCACGCGCGCGTTTCTCGCCGGGCTGCTGCGCGACATGAGCGCGCGCGTCAACGTCGTCAACGCGTTTCTGATCGCCGAGGAGCGCGGGATCAAGGTGACGACCTCGTACCGGCACGCGGGCGCGGGCGAGATGGCTCCGCCAATCGCGACGCGCGTCGCCACTTCTTCGGTCGTGCAGTCGGTCGCGGGCGCGATGTTCGGCGTGGGCGAGGGGCGCATCACGGAGATCAACGGCTTCCACGTCGAAGCCGTGCCCGCGGGTCACGTGCTCGTCACGCGCAGCCGCGACGTGCCCGGCGTCATCGGTCGCGTCGGCACGATCCTCGGCGCGCGCGGCGTCAACATCAGCCGCTTCCACCTGGGGCGACGGACGCGCGGCGGCGAGGCGATCGCCGTCGTCGAGACGGACGCGCGCGTTGACGACGAGACGCTCGCCGAAATCCTCTCGACGGGTCAGGTCTTCTCGGCGCGCCGCGTCCAGCTCGACCTGTAAAAGCCCGCGGAAACCCAGCCTTTCCGCGTCGTTAGCGGCGGCGGAAAATTTTTTTCGTAACCGCCGGGGCGCGGCTGGCGTCTCCTGTGTTGTCACCGAGCGACGCCCGGTCTGTCTGGCTTTCCCCGGCGGGGCGCGCGCACTCAGTCGAGCCAAACGGCGGCGCGCGACTGCTCGTCCGGCGGATTGCTCGGAATCCTAATTAAGTTCCCCGAAAAAAGGAGAGTTTCAAAAGATGAGAAGCAAGTTTGCGGCTGCGGGCGCGGCGCTCGCGGCGTTCGCCCTTGTGGCGGTGTCGGTCGCGGCGGCGGCGAAGCCCAACTTCGCGGGCACGTGGGCGCTCGACACGGCGAAGAGCGAGTGCGGTCAGCGCGGCTGCAACGCCGAGACCCTGACCGTCAAGCAGGACGGCGACAAGATCGACGTGGAGCGCAAGATCACGACCCAGCAGGGCGACCGCACCTCGAACGACTCTTACGTCGCCGACGGCAAGGAAGGCGAGTTCACCATGCAGATGATGGGCAACTCGCAGAAGGGCAAGCGCACGACGAAGTGGTCGGCGGATGGCTCAGCACTAGAGATCAAGGAGACCGCCTCCTTCCAGACGTCTGACGGCAACACGGTCAACAC
>JAIVGV010000575.1 GCA_020201365.1 Acidobacteriota bacterium | reverse complement strand
CCCCCAACCCCTAACGCTATGCTTTGCGAGGAGACGCAGCACAACTTTTCGCCGTACCTCGACGACGCGCTCGGTGACTCGGCGCGCGCGTCGGTCGAGGCGCACCTCGACGTGTGCCCGCTCTGCCGTGGGCGGCTCGCCGAGACGCGCACGGTCGTGCGCTCGCTCGCCGTGCTCACGCGCCCGTCAGCGCCGCCGCGACTCGCGCGCGACGTCGCGGACTTGGTCGCGATAGAGCGCGCGGCGCGCGTCGAGCGTCCGTTCGTGCCGCTGTGGCTGAAGGCGCTGCGCTGGGTCGAGCCGCACGTGATGCCCTACACCATCGGCGCGCTCACCTCGGCGCTCCTCTTCTTCTCGCTCGCCAACGCCTTGCGCCCGCACATGAGACTGCTTCGCGATCTCGCGCAAGCCGTGCGCGAGGAGCCGCAGGCTTCCGCCGTGCCCGCGCCCTACAGCAGCGAGTCGCCGAGCCTGAACCCGTCGGGCGATCTGCTGCGCGTGATGAACGACTCCTCGCGCGGCGACGACGACATCACCATCGTCGCCAACGTGTTTAGCAACGGCAGCGCGTCGCTCGAAGAGGTGATGCAAGCCCCGCGCGACCGCCGCACGCTGGCGCGCGTCGAGGAAGCGCTGCGGCGCACGCCCGCCTTCGTCCCCGCCTCGCTCGACCGTCGCCCGCAGACGATGCGCCGGGTTGCCGAAGCGGGACTTGTACTCGGGCGAGGCGATGAAGGCGAAGACCATGTTGCGGAACTGCCCCGGGTGCGACGCGAGGAAGCCCGTCCACGTGTCGTAGCCGCTCGGGTCGGGGTCTCTCCTGAGGTAGCCGAAGTACTGCATCGAGACGAAGGCGGAGTTGAACTCCGCGCCCGACACCTCGTCGGAGTCGGCGACGGCTCTCACCACCTGCGCCCGCGTCAGCGTCGCCGCGGTGAGCCGGTTGACGAGATCGGCTCTCGTCAGAGTCACCTTGTTGGCGTCCGAAGAGTCGTCCGGCGCCGAGGGGTTCGGCGTGCGGATCGAGGCGAGCCCGTAGCGGTCCATCAAGGCGTTAACGAACGAGGTGTTCGTCATCCCGTTGTAGAGCGCCCCGAAGTCCGCGCGCTGGACGAACGAGTCGGCGTAAGACGCCTTCTTGGCGAAGACCTCCGCCGAGGTCGCGCCCGTCACGCCCCTCATGTCGGAGACCATCTCGACGTAAGTAGGCAGCCTGCCCAAGCCCGCCTTGTAGAATCTGAAGACGAAGCCGCCCTTCAACTGGAACTCCGCCGAGAGGAAGAAGTTCGCCGAGACGTTGACGCGGTCGCACAAAGCCGACGGGTTGGTGACGGGGTCGTAGGGCGCGACGCGCGAGTTGTAGGGCTCGGCGCAGCCGTTTAAGAGCCCCGTCCAGGAGTTGAAGCCGGCGGCGTCGGGCTCGCGGGAGAGGAAGTCGAGGTAGTGCTGGCGCACGAAGAAGTTGTGATCGAAGTAGGGGTTCGCCGCGCCCGCCACGTCGTCCGACGTGATGACGAGGGTGGTGGTCGCCTGCGTACCTATGCCCGCGTTCGCGGCGTTCGAGAGCGCGAGCTGGACGGACTCCGCGGTGTTCGACGCCTCGCTCGCCGTCTGCGACGCCGAGGCGAACTGCACCGTCGGCGTGTTGACGACGTTCAGCTCGTAGGCGCCGCGACCGTAGGTGCCGATCTGAATCTTGCCCGCCGCGCTGACGGCGAAGCTCGAAATGGGGATGGGCGGTAAGCCGTTATTGAAGGTCTCCCAGGTGCCGCCGCCTGTGACCGAGCGGAAGACGCCGATGTCGGTGCCGACGTAGATGACGCCGGGCGTCGCTGGATCGAGCAGCAGCGCCGTGGTCGGGACGTTCGGGAGCTTCGTGCCCGCGGTCGTGCCGCTCAGGTCTGCCCACGTCTGACCCGCGTTCACAGTCTTCCAGACGTGACCCGTGCCGTAGCCGCCGAGGGTGACGTAAGCCGTCGCCGCGTTCGACGGATCGACCGTGATGCTTTCAATCGTGCGGTTCGGCAAGCCCGCAGTGATGTCAGCCCACGTCGCGCCGCCGTCCTGCGAGATCATGACGCGACCTTGCGACGAGCCCGTGTAGATGATCTGCGAAGAGGAGTAAGCCGAGTGCTGCACGCCGATGGCGTTGAGCACGTCAGCATTCGAGCCCGTGCCACCGCGCGTCAGGTCGGTCGTGCCTCCGGGCGCGTTCCAAGTCGGAGCGAGCGTGTTAACCGTGTCGGCGAAGTTCTGGCTGACGAAAAGTCTCCACGTGCCGAAATAGACGGTCGCGTCCACGCCGTTCGAGGTGAACGGCGCGTAGAAGTTGATGCGCGGGTTCGACGTGGACTCGCCGAAGGTCGTCTCGCTCGTCCCGCCGCCCCTCTCCTGCTGCGGCGTGCCGTCGGCGTTGAAGACCCAGCGGCGGATGCTGCCGAAAACGTAGGTGCTCAGGACGGCGCGCGAGTCAACCGGGTTGATGACGGGGTGTCCGCCGTCGCCCTCCGCGAACTCCGCCCAGCCGACGCCGCTGCCAGCCACGGTGCGCGCCTGCGTGCCGTTGTCCTGCGTGCCGCCGACCTGAAGATTCGGGTTGGTCGGCGACGCGACGTAGCCGACGAACTGCGAGAGCGCGAGCGTCGTGTTGAGCGACGCGAAGGTCGCGCCGCCGTCCACCGTCTTCGAGAGACCGCCGTCGTTGCCGACGTAGAAGGTCGAGGGAGTGCCGGGCGAGAAGGCGAAGCTGTGCTGGTCGGGGTGCGAGGCGGAACTGCCCGGTTTGTAACAAGTATTGCAACTGTAAGGAGCGATAAAGTTCTTCGTCACGCTCGCCCACGTCGCGCCGCCGTCCGTTGATCTGTAAACGTCGCGCGTGCAGACGTAGATCGTGTTGGCGTTCGCCGGGTCAACGGCGATGTAGGTGTTGTAGCCGAACTGACCCATGTCAATGTTGGCGGAGGTGAACGAATCCAGCGGCGCGCCCGCGCTCGTGATCTTGTTAACTCGAACGGCAGTTGCGGGGGATGCGGGCGGTGTCGTGCCGGCGAAGACGTAAACGCTGTCGGGCGCGGCGGGCGTCACGGCGAGGCGGATGTCCCGGAGAACTTTATTACCGCCGGTGTCTGTGTAAGGCGTCTCGTAGATGCGCGCCCACGT
>JAIVGV010000127.1 GCA_020201365.1 Acidobacteriota bacterium | reverse complement strand
GGCGACAAAAACCGGAAGGCGCGACGTTACACGGTTGAACGTCGCGCCTTCTTTTTGTTCGGAAGCGGTTAGCCGTTAGCGGTTAGCTGCGAGCAAAACGAAAGGCTAAAGCCGAGGCTAAGAGCTAACAGCTAATCGCTCACGGCCTTCGGTTCGTCGCTCCGCGCTCCCACTTCATCGTTTCCTCACTCGTCCGCCTTCGCCTTGAAGCTGACCGCGCCGCCCTCGGTGTAGATCGAGTAGCGCACGCGCTCGCACCCCAATTTCTTCTTGAGCTTGTCGGTCTGCGACGCCACCATCCGGTGGAACTTCGCGAACGAGAGATCGTCCGTCGGCTCTCCGCACGCGCGCTTCGCCTCGACGAGCGCGTCGAACAACCCGCGCACGGTCTCCTTGTCGGAGCGCCCGTCGGCGCAGACGAACGTCGCGTGCCGCTCGCGCTCCGCCGGCTCGCCCCCTTTGCCGAGCGCGGCGCGCGCGGCGGCGATGGGGTCGCGCCCCTCCTCCCGATCCTGCGTGTTGCGCCGCCACAGCTCGCGCAGCGCGACGTAGCGCGCGACGAGCGTGTTGTAGCGGTAGCGCTGCGCGTAGGTGAGCTTGCGCTCGTCGAAGATGCGCTTGATGATCGTCTCGACGCGGCTCTTCGTGTCGAACGGCGGGCGCTTCGCCGCGCCGTTGAAGAAGATGTCGTACTCCACCTTCAGCTTGCGCAAGTCCTCTTCGAGGCGCACGAGCTGCTCGTCAATCGTCGGCGGCGCGATCTCGTCGGCGATGATCTTCTTGCGGTCGGCGAGCCGCTGCTGGATGTGGCGCTCTTGTTCCGCCTCGCGCAGGCGTCGCGCGAACAGGTTCTCTCTCGGCACGGCTTCGTGAGTCTCCTTACCTTACGCGCCCTCTGGCGGGGGCGACTCTCATTCCAACATAAAGGCTCGCCGTCGCGGGTGTCAACAAAATAGCACTCGGCAGTCAGTAATCAGCGATCAGGCGGGCATGGCGGTTAACGATCTGCCCACGTTTCGCGTAGAATGCCGCACGGCGGTCGCTGAGGAAGGGCTGCTTTTTCGGCTCGGCTGACTGCTGGTTGCCGACTGCTTCTTTATGCCCCCACGAAACCCGCTCCGCGCGCTCCCGTCGGTTGACGCCGTCGTGCGCGCCGCCGAGTCCGGCGACTCGCTGCCCGCCCGCGCGAGCCGCGAGCGGCTGACCAGACTTGCGCGCGCCGTGACGGAAGAGTTGCGGGAAGAGCTACGGGCGCGCCCGGCGCCGGACAGCGGAGCGGCGGCGGGCGGGCGCGCGGCGGCGGGCGCGAACGGCGATCTTTCGCGCGAGTCGCTGCTGCGCGAGGCGGTCGCGCGCCTCGCGCGCGCCGTCGGGCGCGACGCGGCGGCGGGCGTGCGCCGCGTCGTCAACGCGACGGGCGTCGTCCTGCACACGAACTTGGGGCGCGCGCCGCTCTCGAAAGAGGCGCGGCGCGCCCTCGCCGAAGAAGCCGCGGGCTACTGCACCCTCGAATATGATCTGGAGACGGGCGCGCGCGGTCGCCGCGGCGCGCGCGCCGAACAGCTTCTCGCAGAACTCGCGGGCGCGGAGGACGCGCTCGTCGTCAACAACTGCGCGGCGGCGGCGCTGCTCGCCCTCACGGCGCTCGCGCGCGGCGGCGAGACGATAGTTTCGCGCGGCGAGCTGGTCGAGATCGGCGGCGACTTCCGCGTGCCCGAAGTGATGGCGCAGTCCGGCACGCGGATGGTCGAGGTCGGCACGACGAACCGCACGAAGCTCTCCGACTACGAGCGCGCGATCACAGATCAGACGCGCATGATCCTGCGCGTGCACCCGTCGAACTACCGCGTCGTCGGCTTCACGTCCGCCCCGTCGCTCGCCGAACTCGCCGCGCTCGCGCGCGAGCGAAACCTGCCGCTCTACGAGGACGCGGGCTCCGGCGCGCTCCTCGACCTCGCGCCGCGCGGTCTGACCGGCGAGCCCGTCATCCCCGACTCCGTCCGCGACGGCGCAGACCTCGTCACCTTCAGCGGCGACAAGCTGCTCGGCGCGTCGCAGGCGGGCTGCCTCGTCGGTCGCCGCGCGCTCGTCGAAGAGTGCCGACGCCACCCGCTCTACCGCGCGCTGCGCGCGGACAAGCTCGCGCTCGCCGCCCTCGAAGCCACGCTCGACGCGCACCGCCGCGGCGCCGCGTTCGACGAAATCCCCGCCGTGCGGATGCTCGCCGCCACGCGCGAAGAGATCGAGCGCCGCGCCCGCGCCTTCGTCCGACGCGCGGGGCGCGAGGCGGGCGAGTTGTCCTTCGAGATCGTCGCCGGTCACTCCGCAATCGGCGGCGGCTCCGCGCCGACGACCCACCCGCCGACGGCTCTCGTCGCACTCACGCACGCGCGCCTGTCGGCGGACGACGTGTCTGCGCGCCTGCGCGCGTCCGACCCGCCCGTCGTCGCGCGCGTGCTCGAAGACCGCGCCGTCCTCGATCTGCGAACGGTCGCCGCCGAAGAGGAGGCTGAGCTGCTCGACGCGCTCGCGGCGCTCTCCCGCCCCTGAGCGACGCGCGCGCCGCCGACCGGATCGCCCCGGCATCCGTGCCGAGCCTTTTTACTTGCCACGCGCGCGCCCGCGTCGGTTATACTGAGACCGTGCCGCCGCGGCGCGCCCCCGTCAGGAAGACCCGCGCCCCACTCTCGCCACTCACGAATTCCCGGTCGTAAAAATTCTTCGCGTCAGTCTCCGCCAAAAACTTGAAGCCAGCCCGTAAACAGATCGTCGTCAACGCGCTCTACGTCTGCGTCGCGCTCTTCGTGCTCGCGGCGCTCGTCCTGCAGGTCTTGAGCAACGCCGGCAGGCTGCCCGCGACGCTGCCGCCCGTGCTGCCGACCTTCGTCTCGGTCGCGGCGCTCGTCGTCGCGCTCGGCGTGCTGGTGCGCCGACTCTGGATCATTGATCGCCTGCTGACGCGCGCGCAGCCGCGCGGCGCGCCCTCGCTGTTTCCCGACCACCCGCTGCACGAGGTCATGCAGATGCACGAGGCGGAGGCCGAGCGCGCCGCCAAAATCTCCAGCCTCTCGCACGAGCTGCGCACGCCGCTCACCAGCATCAACGGCTTCTCCGAGCTGCTCATGCAGGACGAGTCGGTCTCCGGCGAGGCGCGCGAGTTCGCGGAACTCATCCACACCGAGGCGCAGCGGCTCACCTCGATGGTCAACAACGTGCTGACGGAAGCGCAGCTGGCTTCCCAAAGCCGTGAATCCTAAGGAAGCCGTGAGCTCTTAGCCGTTAGCTTTTTGGCTTCGGTTTGGCTGGCAGCTAAGAGCTGATCGCTGACAGCCTCGTCACCGATTCACGACTTCCTCGGATCGTTGATCGTGCCCCTGCAGGCGGGCGACTTGCAGCGGCACTTTTTCGTGTCGGGGTGGAGTGTGGTCTCGTAGTCGAGCGTGATCTCTTCGCCGGGGCGGATGTCGCGGAGCGCCATGAAGAGGATGTGCCCGCGCGTGATCTTCATGTAGGTGTTGGGCGCGCACGAGTGGTTAATGTAGTGCGTGCCGTTGCCGCCGCGCGCGCCGTCCAGACTCCAGCGCGAGTCAACCGCGCAGATGCGAAGCACACGGCGGTCGCGCGCGCGCCTCTCCGCCTCGCGCGTCGTGATGCGCTCTCCGGCGTACTCCGCGATCTTGCGCCCCTTCGGGAACGGGCGCGTGGCGAAGCAGCCTTTGCCGTTGATCGGTGATTTCCTGATGGCGAGACCGGGGGCGAGAGGCATAGGGGCACTCAGCACCCAGCCGCCGGCATTGAGCTATCGAATGCTCGAACGGCTGAGAGCTTGAATGAAGTTGAACTTTAAAGAACGGTCTGGCTGACTGCTGATTGCAGAGTGCTATTTGAGCCTGAAGCTGCGGGCAATCGAGTCGGTCTGCGCGCGGATGCGCAGGAGCGTGTCTTTGGCGCCGGTGAAGTGGAGGACGTAGATCGTGCGCGGGTCGGCTTGCAGGTAGTAGATGACGCCGACCATCGGCTTGCCCGCGCCGGTGAACTCGTAGGACGAGGCGACGCCCTTGAGCCTGCCGGGGAAGTTGTCCTGCCTGCCCTCGACGTAGCCGTGCTGGAAGCGCAGCTTGTTGTCCTGATCGCGCTTGGCGAGGTCGGCGGGCGTCGTGCCCTCGTCAACGAGCACCTTGCGTATGCGCAGCAGCCCGTCGCCGCGGTCGCCGTACACGAACTCCGTGTGCTCGTGCAGGCTGTCCGCCTGCGGCACGGCGCGCCACGTCGCGTTCGGCAGCTCGATGGCGTAGTCGAGATCGTTCGTCGTGTAGGCTTGCGCCTCCTGCGCGCGCAGCACCGTCGGCGCGGCGGCGAAGGCGAGCGCGAGCGCGGCAACCGTCAAAAGGCGTCTCATACTCTTAGTTTCAACTCCTCGGTGCCGCCCCATTTCGGCTACGACTGACGCGGGCGGCTCTTCCGGTCAGACAGTTTCGATGCGGCGCGGGCGCGTGTCTGTTGCCCCGCCCCCGCGTCACGGCGCGGCGCGCGCGACCGCCTCGCGCTGCGCGGCGAAGAGCTGCGCGAGACCGCGGCTCGCGAGCGAGAGCAGCGCGTCCATCTCCTCGCGCGTGAACGCCTCGCCTTCCGCCGTCCCCTGCACCTCGACGAACTTCCCTTCGCCCGTGCAGACCACGTTCATGTCCACCCCGGCGCGCGAGTCCTCGTCGTACTTGAGATCGAGCAGCGCGACGCCCCCGACGATGCCGACGCTCACCGCCGCGATCTCGCCTTTGACGGGCGACGAGCTGAGCGCGCCCTTCCGCAACAGCCTCCGGCACGCGATGGCCGCGGCGACGTAAGCGCCCGTGATCGAAGCCGTGCGCGTCCCGCCGTCGGCTTGCAGCACGTCGCAGTCAATCGCGAGCGTGCGCTCGCCGAGGCGCGAGAGATCGCAGACGGCACGGAGCGAGCGACCGATGAGCCGCTGAATCTCGTGCGTGCGCCCGGACGCTCCGCCGCGCCCCGCCTCGCGCTGCGTGCGCTGCGGCGTGGCGCGCGGCAGCATCGCGTACTCGGCGGTGAGCCACCCCTGCCCCGTGTTGCGGCGGAAGCGCGGCACGCTCTCTTCGAGCGACGCCGTGCAGATGACGCGCGTCTCGCCCATTTCGATGAGCGCCGAGCCTTCGGCGTACGGCATGAAGTCGGTCGTGATGCGAACCTGCCGCAGCTCGTCCGGCTGCCGCCCGTCCGTGCGCTTGAATTTTTGTTTAGCCGACAACCGTCTGCTCCGCTTCCGCGACCTGCTGCTTCGCCCGCGCGTCTTGCCCGGCTCCCGCGAGTCTGTCCTGCCCCCAGACCTCGACGGCTTCGAGCACCGACGGCGCGCTCCCCAAGAACCTTTCGGCGAAGCGGCACGAACAGCGGGCAGGCGCGCGCGACGACTTCCACTTGCGGCGCGAGCCTTTCGATTTCGCGTCGGTACGCGCCGCTCTGCACCGTCGCCTCGGTCGCGATGACGCCGACGCGCCTGCCGTTCGATCTCTTCACGACCGCGCGCGCCCCCGGCTCGATCACGCCGACTACGGGGACGCCGACGCCCGCGCGCACCGCCGGCAGCGCCAGCGCCGAAGCCGTGTTGCACGCGACGACGAGCAGCTTGACGCCGCGCGCTTCGAGAAACCGCGCGTTCTCCAAGGCGTAGCGCTCGACCGTCGCCAAAGACTTCGTCCCGTAGGGCACGCGCGCCGTGTCGCCCAAATAGACGAACCGCTCGTTCGGCAGGCGGTCGTGCAGCGCGCGATAGACGGTCAGCCCGCCGACGCCGCTGTCGAAGATGCCGATGGGAAGGCTCGTGTTCAAGGTCTCAGGCGAAAATCTCGGAGACGCGGCAGCGGAAGCCGGGCAGGAGCGCGCCGCCGTCAAGCTCATCGCTTTCGGTTAACACGGTCACGTCAGTCGGCGCGCGATGGACGGCGACGGTTCGCCGCTTCAGGTTCACGTTCCAGACTTCCTTCGCTCCGCCCGCGAACCAGTCGGCGGTCTTCTTCGCGACCTTGCTCGGCGAGTCGTCTGGCGAGAGGACTTCGACCGCTAAGTCGGGCGCGCCCTCCCAGTAAGATTTCGGAATGCCCCTCACGGCGATCCGCTCTTTGACGATGAATGAGAAGTCCGGGGCGCGCACCGTGTCCGGATTGCTTTCCAGTTTGTAACCACACTCCGCGCCGAAGCCGACGCCGAGTTTGTTAGCCTTGATGTGCTGTCCGAGCAGTACTGTGAGGTTGACGGTGACCGCGCCGTGCTCGCCGCCGGAGGGAGACATGGTGATGAGTTCTCCTTGAATGAGTTCGTAACGAAACCTGCCACGTGGCAGGGTGAGGAGTTCGTCCGCCGTCATCAGCCGCGTCGTCGTGCTCATCTCTCCCTCGCTTTCGGCGCGCAACAAAAAAGGAGCGGTCGCGCGAGACGGATGGTAGCACACCAGCCGACCGTTTGACCGCTCCTTGAGTTCGAGACCTGAATGGAGGTGCCGAGAGTCGAACTCGGGTCCAAAGGTCGCGCCCGCCGGAATCTACATGCTTAGACGCTTCTCCTTTGCCTGACTCTCTCAGGCGCGTTCGCCCCGGCGCGGGTCAGTGAAGCGACGAAGACCCCGCGCGAGACTAGCCCGGTATGTTCTCGCTCTTCGCCCCCGGACAAAGATGAAGAGCCAGCTCAACTGCGTGACATCTCACTCCGCGCGCTTGAGCGACTTGCGGCGAGACGCTCACTGGCTAAGGTTAATTAGGCAGCGAGAGCCAATTCGTTAGAGTTGGCAATTGTGTTTCCCCAAGCTTTTTAACGAGCCGCTCAGAGTAAGCCCGGCATGCATCCGTCCGAACGTCAAGACCCCTGTCGAGACCTTTCACCCCCGAACGAGACAATAGTAGCACGTGACAGGTAAACGGTAACAGGTAAAGACCGGACTTACCTGTCACCTGTCACTCGTTACTTGTCACGGTCTTTAGACGTTTTCCCGCCCCGTCCGGTTGCGTTATAATCGGCGGCGTCGGCTGTCTCTCCCGCACACGCCCAGGCTGCTTTTTGGCAGCTTTCATTTCGCCCTCGTGAGTGCCGTCAGACACGAAGCAAGGATCGTCACTTATGGCAGCTAGAAACCCGCGCCCCGCAGCGCCCGCCCGCCGCAACTCGAACACGAAACTTCCGCCCCGCCGCCGCTCGCCCATCCGCCGCTTCTGGCTCCCGGCGACGCTTTTGCTCGCGCTCGCCGCGGGCGGCTTGACGGGCGTCGTCGTCGCCTACGAGCTGAACTACTCGCACGCCGCGGGCGAGGTCGCGGCGCTCGCCACCTACCAGCCGAGTCAGGTGACGCGCGTCTATGCGGACGACGGGAAGACCGTGATCGGCGAGTTCGCGCTCGAAAGACGCATCCCGCTCAAGTACGAGGAGATTCCGGACGTGTTGAAGAACGCGATCCTCGCCGTCGAGGACGCGCGCTTCTTCAACCACAACGGCATCGACCCGGTGCGCATCCTCGGCGCGGCGTGGAAGAACGTCACGGAGAACCGGCGCGAGGGCGGCTCGACTCTGACGCAGCAGCTCGCGAAAAATCTCTTCCTCACGCGCGAGCAGACCTACACGCGCAAGTTCAACGAGTGGCTCATCGCGCTCCAGATCGAACGCTACTACACGAAGCAGCAGATCATGGAGATGTACGTCAACCACGTCTTCTTAGGCGCGCGCGCCTACGGCTTCGAGGCGGCGTCGCAGATCTACTTCAACAAGCACGCCAAAGATTTGACGCTCGAAGTAGC
>JAIVGV010000401.1 GCA_020201365.1 Acidobacteriota bacterium | reverse complement strand
CGATGCTCGTGTCTATGCCTGCGCCGAAGTTGCCGAGCGGGTTTAAGCCCGTCGCGTCCACGCCGATGAAGTTGCCTGCGATGACGTTCGAGCCGTCGGCGAAGACCTGGACGCCCTCGGCGTTGCCTGAGATGACGTTGCGCGCCCCGACCGAGCCGTCGAGCGCGCCGTCGTCGGCGTCCGTGCCGCCGATGATCGTGCCCGTGCCGGTCTTGATGATGATGCCCGCGTTGTTTTGAAACGCCTGCGCGTGAGTTCCGGCGGTGCCGGCGGCGTTGGTGCCGATGTAGTTGCCGCGGATGAGCGTGCCCGTGGGCGCGGGGTCGGGCGGCACGTTCGACGCCGGCGCGATGATGACGTTGCCGAAGCCGGTCGAGCCGAAGAGCCCGTTGCCGGAGATGACGTTGCGCGCCTGCGGCGTCGTGCCGCCGACGAGGTTGTTGGGGCCGCCGGCGACGCGCACGCCCGCCGGTACATTTCCGAGTTCCGTGTTGCCCGACGGGTCTGTGCCGATGAAGCAGCCCTCGACCGTGTTGCCGCCGGAGCGCAGCGTGATGGCGTCGCCGCTGGCGAAGCGGTTGATGACTAGACCGCGAATGGTCGAGCCACCTGCGCCGGGCCCGATGACAAGGCCGCTGCCGTTGAACCCCGCGCCGCTCAACTCGATCAGGTGTACGGAGTTGTCGCCGACCGCCAAGGTGTTCGCGGAAGCGTTCGGCTGCGTGTAGCCGTCAATGACGACGGGCGCGTCGATCTGCGGCAGCACCCACGTCAGGTGGATCGTCTGGACGCCGGCGCCCGGAATCTGGAAGTTGATCGTGCCGCCGCCCGCGAGGTTGGCGTTAATGATCGCCGCGCGCAGCGAGCCGGGGGCGGGTGATGAGTCGTCGCCGTTGTCAGCCGCGGTGGTGACGGCGAAGGTGTTGGAGGCGGCGGTCGCCGCGCTCAGTCGGCGGCGCGCGCCCGCCAGCGCCGATCCGATCCGGAGGAGCAATCCGGTGAAGGGTGTTTCCTTGCGCGCGTCGAGCAGGCGCGTGTTGCGTGTGTGGCTGCCGTCGCGCAGACCGCGTTGCAGGCTGGGGCTCAGCGCGAGCGTCAGCGCCGCGCACGAGAAGAGGAGGACGAGGGCGCACGCGAACGCGACCGACCTGCGCCCGCCGTCGGCGCGTGTGCTTGGGGGTGGAATTCTGTTTCTCATTCTCGTGCTCCCCCTACCTCTAGCGACTCCGACAGCCCGCTCGATCCATTCGTCCCCGCGCGGGGCGAACACTCATGCCGCGACCGAGCGCCGCGGCGCGGCTCGCACGCCGCGACCGTCAGCACGCGACGAGCGCGCCCGCCGCGTCGGGCCGCCCGTCACTGCTTACCGATCACCACCAGCCCGCCCCGGCTGCGAAGCTCGAGCGGCTTGTTGATCGTCAGCGTGTCGCTGTAGGTTCCGGCTCTGATCCAGATCGGCTGGTAGGTTCGGGCGGCGTTAACCGCCTTGGTTATCGTCCTGAACGGCTGGAGGAACGTGCCGCTCTCCGCCCCCGTGTAGCTCGCATCGACGTAAATCCCGCCGGCGGCGACGTAGATGCCGCGGCCGTGCGTCACCGCGAAGAGATCGTCGCCGCCGAACTCTTCGGTCACCCAGAACACTTGATCCACTGAGACGTTGGCGGGTCCCTCCTGCGGCACTTCCCACGTCGCGCCGGCGTCCTCCGAGGTGAAGACGCCGATCTCGGTGCCGACGTAGAGGAGGTTCGGGTCGCGCGGGTGAATGGCGAGGCTGCGCACGGGCACGTCGGGCAAGCCCGTTATGCCCGAGCCGGTCACGTCCTGCCAGGTCTTGCCGAGATCGGTGCTGCGGTAAATGTTGTCGGGGCTGAAGCCGCCGAAGGTGGCGTAAATCCAGTTCGGGCTCTTCGTGTTGTCAATGGCTATGCTCGTCACGAAGCGCGGGGGCAGGCCCTTGCTGATTTGCCTCCAGGAGTTATTGACGGTCGCCGCGCCGGCATCGCCCTGAAGGGTCAGGAAGATTCTGCCGACGTTGTCGCCGACCAGTATGAAGCTCGACGTGTTCGGCGAAACCGCGATCGTGCTGATGGGGACGTTGGCCGGCGCTTTCAAGCCGTTCGACGCCGGAGGCTTGATCGCTTCCCACGTGGGGATGGGCGTCGTCTTCACGTCGCGGCTGCGCCAGAGGCTCAGCCCGCCGACCAGCAGGGTGTCGGGGTTGCTCGGGGCGAGCGTCAGCGGGGCGATGAAGTTCGCGCCGTTTTTTGCGTCGTCAATTCCCTTCCCCTGTGGGCAGACCCCCGACGGATTCGGCGGCAGGGGGGGCTGAGGATTGATCAAACTTGGGTCACAGTAGATGTAGTCCGCAGACGCGCCGCCGTCAGTGCTCCGGAACACCGTCGCGTTCACGTATTCGCCGTAAAAGTAGAGATGCCCGACTCTGTCGCGCGGGTCGGCGGCGCAGAAACCGCCGTCGCCGCCGAACGTCGTGCTCCACGCAGAGCCCGCGAGTCCGCTAAAAATGGTCGTCCCGTTGTCCTGCGCGCCGCCCATGATCTGGCCGCTGTTGGGGTTCGCCGCGGCGCCGTAGAACTGCGTGATGCCGAGGCCGTTGTTGAGATTGATCCAGCCGCTCGTCTGGTTGGTGTCCCGGCTGTCGTTCTTGCGAAACAGGCCGCCGTCGTTGCTGAAATAGACGGTGCGGTTTGAGGTGTCGTTGAACCTGGGGTGAGACAGGATCATGTGCTGGTCGGCGTGAGCGGACAGCCCGTTGCAGGAACCCGGATTCCCGGGTCCGCACTGCCACATGCTCATCTGCGTTAAGTTCTGGCCGCTGTTAAAGCTCTCCCAGAGATCGATCCCGCCGACGATGACGTTGGTCGGGTCTTTCGGGTTGACCCAGATCGCGTTGTCGTAACCGCCCTGACTGCCTAAGTACCTCGTGCCGGTGATCGGAGGAATTTTTTTACCGTTGACAAGCGAAAAGTTTTTGCCGCCGTCGGCGCTGCGATACAGCTCGCCGAGGTTGCGATCGACTCCCGCGTACACAATCGAGGGGTTGCTCGGCGCGTAAGCGGTCTCGACCCTGCCCGCAATCGCCGCCGGCGCGCCGAAGAAATCGGCGAAGTTTGACGGCGAGAACGTTTGCCCGCCGTCGGTCGAGAACGACGCGCCGATGCCCGACGCGATCGCGTTTTGCGAGTTCGACGGATCGAAATCAACGTCGAACCATGCGTTCCCGACGACGGGGTTTTGCCACGTGGCGCCGGCGTCGCTCGAACGCCAGATGCCGTTGATGGTGGCGGCCAAGAGCGTGCGGCCGTTCGGAGAGATCGCCAGCCGGTTGACGTATGACCAGGAACAATTCGGGCCGGCGTCGGCACAGACGCCCACGTCGGCGGGGTTGGTTCTCGGCAGCAGGTTCCACGTCACGCCGCCGTCCGTGGACTTGAAGACCCCGCCTCCCCGCACGAAATAAGAGGAGCAATCAAGGCGGTTAGAGTCGCATTCTCTGGATGTCGTGAAAGCCTCGCCAGTCCCCGCGTACATCACGTTCGGGTTGGTGGGATCAATGATCAGCGTCGAGACGGCGAGGTTCGCCATGAAGTCGTTGACCGGACGCCACGACGCGCCGGCGTCCGAGCTGTGCCAGATGCCGCCCGAGACGCTGCCGACCCACATGCTGCTCGGGTTGGTCGGGTGGATGGCGATGGCGCGGATGCGCCCGCCGACGTTCCCCGGACCGAGCCACGTCCAGGAGTTCGGCTGCACGCCGGCGGCCTCGGGGCGCGGGCCCACTGGAGCTTCCGCCCCGGCGAGCCCCCCAGCACTTTCCGGCTCCATCAGAACCCACGAGTTCGGCTTGGCGCCGACGGCTTGTGGCGTCAGGCTCTTGGGGGCCCGCGGCTGCGGCTGCGCCTTGAGCCGCTTCTGCTGCGCGGCTTTCATCACTTCGACGTGTGCCTTCGCCTTTTGCAGACCGTCGAGCGGGATGCGACCGTGCTCGTCTTGCAGTTGCAGGTTTCTGAACCTGATCGCTTCGTCGGGGTGATCGCTGGCCGGGCCGTCTTCGTCTTCGCCCTCGCGGACACTGCGTTCGCGCTCGCCGGCGGCGCGGCGCGGCGCGGGAGTGCCGGCGCCGGCGAAGAGGCTCGCGCACAGCAGGAGAGCCGCGCCGAACGCCGCGACTGTCGCCCGATGCTCTTTAACCCACAGCATGGCAAGACCTCTCGACACAAAGAACCTCGCTCCGCGAAACCGACGGCGGCGCGCCTACAGCAGGGTCACCAGCACGAGGACCATACCCGAGCCCGACTTCAAGCCCGTCATCGCTTTGCCGACGATCGCCCCGCGGGCGCGCCTGTTGTTCGTGACCCTCATCGCGTAGCCGGGGCGGCTCGAAGTCGTCAGCAGGTCGCCGGGACGGATCGGCCCGTTCGACGCGTCAGCCCAGCAGTAAACGCGCCCGCTCAAGGCGACGGGACGGTTGCCGTCCGCGGCAGCGCCGTTCTGCCCCATCACCATGCCCGCGTTGATGCCGCCCGCGCCGCTGATCACCCCCGCGACCCGCCGGTCGTAGGCACGGCTGCTCACGATCAGCCTGCCCGCGCGCGCGGGATCGATTGAGACCAGCAGTCCCGGCTTGATCTCGCCACCGCCGCCCGCCGCGGCGGCTGCCTCGGCGTTCTCGACTTCAAAGCTCTCGGCGAGATCGGCGCCGCCCTGTATCTCAAGGACTTTGAGGCTGACGTGCCCGTTGTCCTTCAGCACCATTGACTGGCGTGAGTTGGTCAGCAGAACGAGGCTGCCGTTGACGCCCTGCACGAAGGCGCTCCTATTCGCCGCGTTCGTGTCGCGCAGGGTGAGGAACGGCTGGAAGCCGGTGATCCTCAGCCCGTCCTGCGCCGCGATCTCCAGTTTGCTCGTGCTCGTCGGCGTGGTCGTGCCGATCCCGACGTTGCCCTCGAACGCGGCCGCGCCCCCGCTGACGTGGAGCTTCACCGCGGGCGTGTCTGTGCCGACGCCGACGAAGCCGAACGAATCGACGATAAAATCGGTGAACGTGGTTCCCCGGAAACTGGTCCTGACCTGAAATGCCGCGCCCGGCGTGGTAGCGCCGAGGCTGCGATCGACCAGGATCGAAGGCGAGAAGGCTGAGCCGACGATGTGAAGTTTCGCCGCGGGGGCTGGCGTGTTGATGCCGACGTTGCCGGCGACGATCAACGTGTTCTTCCCCGGGTTCGCGAAGGAGTAGCTGTCGGCGACGAGGACGCCGCCCGCTTTCAGCCCGGAGGCGCTCGGCGTCGTGGGCGAGTTGATGAGTTGCAGGAAGCGGTTCTGCTCGCCCGCGGCGCTCGAAGTGTAGAGGATGGGGCTCGCGCCCGGATCGAGCAACAGGTGGCCCCTCACGTCGAGCTTGCTCGCGGGGCTCGCCGCGCCGACGCCGAAGTTGCCGCCGACGATGCCGTTGCCGGAGATGTTGAAGTCGGCGTTCGCTTGCAGCGCCGTCGAGTTCTGGATGAAGCTGCCGCCCGCCGGCAGGCTCGACGCCGGGATCGTGCCCGTCAGCTTGCTCGCCGCCACAGAATTGATCTGCGCGTCGGTCACGCAGCCGACGCAGGCGCTGGAGAGCGAGTCGGCGGCTGCGGCGTTC
>JAIVGV010000126.1 GCA_020201365.1 Acidobacteriota bacterium | reverse complement strand
CCTGATGGACGTGCAGCTCGCCTTGACGACGGGGCTCATCACGGCACTATTCGCGGGCTTGCTCGCGCCGAACAACGGCGTGCTCGTCGCGTGCTTCTCGATGGTCGCTTCGTCGGCGGCGATCTACGGGTCGGGTCGTTACCGCGAGAGACAGTCCGTCACGCTCGCGGGCTTACTCGTCGCGGCGGTCAACGCCTTCGCCGCGCTCGCCGTGCTCCTCGCGGCGCAGAAGCCGCTGACGTTCGGGACTGTCCTGCTCGCGCTGGGGTGCGGCGCGGTCGGCGGCATCTTGACGACGATCTTCACGGCGGGCGGACTGCCCGTCAACGAGTCGGTCTTCGGGATTCTGACGGACGTGAAGCTGTTGGAGTTGTCGAACGCAGACCTGCCCGTGCTCGGTCAGTTGGCGATTCGCGCGCCGGGGACGAACCAGCACTCGCACGCCGTCGGGCAACTCGCGGAAGACGCGGCGCGCGTCATCGGCGCGAACCCGCTGCTCGCGCGCATCGGCGCGCTCTACCACGACATCGGCAAGCTCGCCGCGCCGCAGATGTTCGTCGAGAACCAGTCGGGCGAGAACCCGCACGACAAGCTGCGACCCTCGAACAGCGCGCGCATCATCGTCAGCCACGTCACCTACGGCGAGCGGCTCGCGCACGAGATCGGCTTGCCGCAGAAGATCATAGACTTCATCCCGCAGCACCACGGCACGCGCACGCTCCACTATTTCTTACGCAAGGCGCAGGCGCAGGCGATCCACGGCGACGAGGTGAACGAGGCGGAGTTCCGCTACCCGGGACCGAAGCCGCAGTTCAAGGAATCTGCCGTGATGATGCTCGCCGACTCCTGCGAGGCGGCGGCGCGCTCGCTCGCGCGACCCGACCCGGAGAACATCAGCACCATCGTTAACAAAATCTTCGAGGCGATAGTGAGCGACGGGCAGTTGGACGAGTGCAACCTGACCTTGCGCGAGCTGACCGCCATCCGCGAGTCGATCACCACCTCGCTCATTGCCATCTACCACGGGCGCATTGACTATCCGGGCTTTAACCCGCCGCCCACCGGCATCACCTCCGCCCTGACCCTGATCCCCGGCGCCGATGTTGCCAGCGAAGAGCGCGGCGTCACCTACGCCAGCGCGGCGGACGTTCCGATCAGCAAGGGCGGTGAGGTGGAAGACGAAGCGGTGACGAAGAAGTAAGTTGGTTTTTTGAGTGTTTGCCTGATGCTCACGTCACGTTCAAGAAGAAAAGGGTTTAAGCAGCTTGCCGTGCGATTATTGCCGGCCGCTGCTTTTACACTGATGTTCATCTCGTCAGTATTCCTGTGGAAATACTTCTCACCGAATCGTAATGATGCGAAGTTAAGAGAGCTTCAACAAATCTCAACGGAAGCGCCCGTTTACCCGGCTTTCATTCATACCTCAACTCAAACCAGTTCGCGGGCGTCGGATGCGGGTGTTTATGAGAGCTACGCATCAATGGCAACTTACGAACAAGTTAAAGAGTTCTACGATGAGGCGTTGACTAAAAAGGGATGGACTATGGCGAGTGAGGAGAATGGACACTCCGCTGATCAAGTTGATGGTGGGAATACTTTGATCTTCCGCAAGGGGGATTACTCTATTGCAATTGAGTACCACGGTCGCCGCCCCTCCGACAGGGTCGGCGATTTCTCCGTAAGTTTCTTATGGAGAGAGTGAGCGACGAGTAGGTCGAATCAACCTCCAGCGCAGATCGGCTTCAAAACTTCCCGCGCAGCCTCTCATAAGTCATCGGCAAATCTTCCGGCAGGACGCGCGTCTCGCCGACGGTCGTCATGTAGTTGGCGTCGCCCGCCCAGCGCGGGAGGGCGTGGAGGTGTACGTGACCGGCGACGCCCGCCCCGGCGGCGCGCCCCAAGTTGATGCCGAAGTTGAAGCCTTCGGGGCGGTAGGCTTCGCGCAGGACGCTCTGCGCGCGCTGTGCGAGATCGATCAACTCGTGGGCGGTCTCCTGGCGAAGCGCGTCCAGGTCTGGGACGTGCTCGTAGGGGACGATCATCAGGTGACCGCTGGTGTAGGGGTAGAGGTTGAGGAGGACGAAGTTGCGCGGCGCGCGGTGGAGGACGAAGTTTCGTTCGTCGTTCGCGGGGTCGGCGGCGATGTCACAGAAGATGCAGGCGGAGTCGTCTTTCTTCTCGCCGCCAGCGCCGCTGATGTACTGGTAGCGCCAGGGAGTCCAGAGCCTGTCCACGTTCGTCGTCTCGCCTGCGTGCGGTCGTGTGCGTCGCGCTACATGAGCGGCGGGGTCTGCGAGCCGGAGTCGGAGCCGCCCGCGCCGGTGGGTGTCGAAGGTGTGGAGCCGCCGTCGCCGGAGGATGTCGCGCCCGCGTTGGGCTCGTTGATCAGTTCTTTGAGTTCCTTGCCGGGCTTAAAATACGGGACGCGCTTGGCGGGGATGTCCACGGGGTCGCCGGTCTTGGGGTTGCGCCCGCGGCGCGCGCCGCGCTCGCGCACGCGGAAGGAGCCGAAGCCGCGCAGCTCGATCTTCTCGCCGCTGTTGAGCGTCTCGATGATGCTCTCGAAGACGATCTCGACGAGCCGCTCGGCGTCCTTCTTCGTCAGCTCCGCCGCGCGCGCCACGTCCTCGACCAACTCGGCTTTCGTCATCGTCATGTCACCTCACCCGAAGCAACCAGTGGCTTCTCCGCCGCAGGCGATTCCCTCGCGCGGAATCGCGGAATGTGAAAGGCGAACCCTTCAAAGACGGGCTCAACAGTATCAGAAAAGCGCGACTCCCGGCAAGGCTCAAACTTCACGCTGCCAACGGCTTACGCCCGCGCCACGCTGCGACCGAGACTGCCGACGCGCCGCGATGCCGCGACGCGAAAAGCGGAAGGCGAATGAAGAGTTCTCGTCTTCATTCGCCTTCCGCACTTTAATTCGCCGGACGAGTATTGATCCTCGTCGCGTTCTAGCTCTCGCCGCCCGCGCCCGCGCCCGTGTCGCCGCCAGCGGCTTCGGCTTTCGCCTCGTCGGCGTTCGTCGCTTCGGTCGCGCTTGCGGCGTTCGCTTGCTCAGTCGTGCTCGCCTCGGCGGTCGGACTAGCTTCGGGCGTCTCGCCCGCCTCGCCCGTCGCGCTGGTTTCCCCCGCCGCGCCCGCTTCACTCGTCGCGGTCGTCTCGCCCGCCGTGCTAGTCGCCTCACGCGACTTCTTCTCCGGCGTCGCGGGCTCGGGCGAGCGCGACGTGCCGAAGTTCATCAGGTTGGCGAGCTCGCCGAGCGAAGCCATGCCGCCCTTCGCCTCGGTCGAGTAGCTCTTGGCGTCGTAGGAGACGGGCTCGTCGTGCTTGGCGGCGCGCGCCGAAAGTCCGATCTTGCGGTTCTCCGGCTCGATGCGCAGGATGCGGAAGTCCATCTCGTCGCCGATCTTCGCCGCGTCCTCCGGCTTCTCGACGCGCTCCTCCGACAGTTCCGAGACGTGGCACAAGCCTTCGAGCCCTTCGGCTAACTCGACGAACGCGCCGAAGTTCGCGAACCTCGTGATGCGACCGCGCACGATGTCGCCCGGCTTGTGCTCGTTGATGAACTTCTCCCAGGAGCTGGGCTCCGTGTCCTTGATCGAGAGCGAGAGGCGGCGGTTCTGCGTGTCGATGTTCGTGACCACCGCGTCGATCTCCTGCCCCTTCTTCAAGACCTCGCCCGGGTGCTTGATGCGCTTGTTCCAGGAGATGTCCGTGACGTGAACCAAACCGTCCACGCCCTCCTCGACCTCGACGAACGCGCCGAAGTCCGTCAGGTTGCGGACGCGACCGTGGACGCGCGTGCCGACCTGATAGCGCTCGCGCAGAGTGTCCCAAGGGTTCGGCTGCGTCTGCTTCATGCCGAGGCTGATGCGGCGCGCGCGCGGGTCAACGCCGAGCACTTCCGCCTCCACGTCGTCGCCGACGTTGACCATCTTCGACGGGTGCTTCATGCGCTTCGACCAGCTCATCTCCGAGACGTGCACCAGCCCCTCGATGCCGGGCTCAAGCTCGACGAACGCGCCGTAGTCCGTCACGCTCGCGATCTTACCCTTCACGCGGCTGCCCGTCTCGTAGCGTTCGGCGACCGACTCCCAAGGGTCGGGGAGCAGTTGCTTGTAGCCGAGGGAGACGCGCTCGCGCTCGCGGTCGAACTTCAAAACTTTGACCTGCACGTTCTCGCCGACCTTGAACATCTCGCCGGGGTTCTGCAGCCGCCCCCAGCTCATGTCCGTGACGTGGAGCAGACCGTCTATGCCGCCGAGGTCAACGAACGCGCCGTAGTCGGTGAGGTTCTTGATCGCGCCGTCAACGATGATGCCCTCTTCGAGGCGGGCGAGCGTCTCATCCTTCGCGCCCGCGTTCTGCTCTTCCAAGAGCGCCTTGCGCGAGAGCACGACGTTCGAGCGCTTGCGGTTGAGCTTGATGACCTTCGCCTCGATCTCCTGGTTGCGGTAGCTGTCGAGGTTGCGCACGGGTCGCGAATCAATCTGCGAGCCGGGCAAAAACGCGGCGACGCCGTCAACGTCCACGCGCAAGCCGCCCTTCACGCGCTCGACGATCTTGCCCTTGACCGGCGTGCCGTCGCGGTAAGCCACTTCCAGGTCGTCCCACGCGCGCATGCGGACTGCGTCGGCGCGCGAGAGGATGGGCACGCCCTCCTGCGACTCCATCGTCTTGACGAGCACCTCGACCTCGTCGCCGCGCTTGACGGTCAGCTCGCCGTTCTCGGTGAACTCTTCGATCGGGACGACGCCTTCGGACTTGAACCCGAAGTCGATCATCACGCCGCGCTCGCCCACGCCGACGACCGTGCCGCGGACGACCGCGCCCTCCTGGAACTGCGCCTGCTCCTGCTCGTACTGTTCGAGGATCGCGCCGAAGTCCGAGCCGCCGCCCGGTCGCGCGTCCTCGTCGTCGTCGTCCTGCGCCGCGCCCGTCTGCGGGGCGCGCGACCGCGAAGCGCCCGAAGACGTGCCGCCGTCGGGCGACTGACTTGCGCCCTGCTGCGGCGCGCCGGACGTTTGCGCGTCGGCTGTCGGCTGTGCCTCTGCCGTCGGCTGCGCGGCTGGCGCGGAGGCGGTCGAGGCTGTGGCGCCGCCGGACGTGGCCGGCGCGTCGGTGGCGGTCGGGTTGGCGGCGGCGGCAGGCGCTTGCGCGTTGGCGGTCGTCGCCTGCGGGTTGTTGTCGTTCTCGGTTGCGCCTTGCGGCTTGGTCTCTTCGGTTGACATGCGGACTCCTTGGGCTCCTCTCGACTTCCGGCGCGCGCGCACGCGACGCGCCGATCCCGTCAACGATGCGGCAGACATACGCGGAGCGCGTTCGGCGCGGACGCAACGTCGGGGGCGCGCGTCGAAAGTGCTGGCGTAATGTCGTCGGCGATTGTCGGAGGGGTTGAGGGGAGGCGGGATGCGAGCCGTCGAGAAGTTAGGATGAAAAAAATTTCGGTTTCCGTCTTGCCCGAGGATCACCCGCGTGATCCGACAATCACCGGCATCTTTAACCGGATAAGTCGGCACTGTACACGCCGCGCGGCGAGCGTGTCAAGGCGGTAACAGTCTGAAGTCCGGAGTCCAGAGTCCGGAGTCCGGAGTCGGAAACAAAAGCTCTTCGTCGAGCTCGCGCGCGACTCCAGACTCCGGACTTCAGACATCATTTCGCGTTG
>JAIVGV010000125.1 GCA_020201365.1 Acidobacteriota bacterium | reverse complement strand
ACCTCATGCTGTTGATGACGTCGCCGGCGACCGAGAGCGAGATGAGGGGGCGCAGCCCCTGGTTCGTCCCGTCGGGCGAGGCGTCGAAGTCCATGCCGTGCCCCGGAGCGGGCAGCGAGACGGCTCCCGTCTCGCCCGAATCGACGGCTCCCGCCGGCTTGGTGTCGGGGCGCGCGGGTGTCGCCAAGTTGTTGAACGCCGAGTACGGGCTCAGGCGCGGGGTGATCTCGTCAATCGCGCGGCGCAGCAACTGCTTGTCCGACGTGAACTGTTGCAGGATACCCCTGCCGCCGATCACGCGGACGATCGCCACGAGGTCGCCCTCGCCCATCCGGTTGTCAACGAAGTTGCGCAGCGTCGTGCGGACGCTCACGATGTCGTCGAACGGGATCGTCAGATCGTCCACGACGAAGGCGAAGACGCGGCGCAGATCGCGCGCCGCCAGGTTGCGCGCTGCGCCGGGTTCGACGCTGCCGCCGGCGACGTCGATCCTGGCGTCGGCGCGCGGCGCGGCGTCGCCGCTGACGAACTCGACGAACTGCACGTCCTGCTTCTTGCCGTTCTCTGTGACCTCGAAGTCCGAGAGCTTGAGATCGGGGATGACGCGATCGTTCTTGTCCGTGACGACGGCGTCCACCTGCACGAGCTGCGTCGTGATGCGCAAGACCTCCTCGTCGCCCGCGGCGGGGGGCTGCGTCTGCTGCTGCTGCTGCGTGCCGCCGACCGGCGGCGTCTGCGCGCCGGCGGCGAGTGCCAAGAGAGTTGCGAGGCAACCGGCTAAAACTTTCTTCATCTTCCTAACTCCTTGAATCTTCCGTGCGGTGCGACGTGTCTACGGTGTCGGGAAGGCGGGATTATAATCCAACGCGCGCGCGCGCGCACGCGCCCTCCCGTCCAGACTTGCGCCTTCCGCGCGTTTCGAGTAAAAGAGCGCACGCCGAAGTCGCCGACGCCGACGCCTGCTTTCCAGAAATTTCGATCATAAATTCAGAATTCTGGAAAACCTGACGACGCGTCCCCCGCGCCCACGCGGAGAATTTCTTACGGAGAGAACCACTTAACTTTTCCGCGCAAGCTGGCATATCGCTTGCAACGCCACGCGCGAGGCATTCTCGCATCCGCACCGACCGTACTCTCCGGACGCCGTAATACTTTTTAGTTTCTTCTTTCCGCTGCACTTTTAGTTCCGCAAACCTAGACCCGCAAGAGTAAGGGAACCCAGCCGCGGGTCACTACAACGACAGAACAGTGAGGTCGCGAGACCTTATAACCACCTTTCCATTTTCTCTCTTTCGGAGGAGACCCACCATGAAACAACCCCCTGCTGAAGCCGGCGGCGGCTTTCGCCCTGCCGGCTCTGTGCAGCCTGTTCGCTTTCGGCCAGGTCACCACGACGGGCTCGATCACCGGCACGGTCGCCGATCCGCTCGGCGCCGCCGTCGCGTACGCGAACGTGGTCGCCAAGAATAACGCCACGCCCCAAGAGGTGAACGCCACGTCCTCTCAGGAGGGCACGTTCATCATCCCGAACGTCCCGCCCGGCAAGTACACGCTGACGATCGCGGCGCTGGGCTTCAAGACCAGGATCCTGCAGGACGTGACCGTCAACGCCGGCGTGCCGTCGAGCGTCAACGCGGCGATGCAAGTCGGCGGCGCGACCGAGACCGTGACGATCACGGGCGGCGGCGGCGAGCTGCTGCAGACGAGCCTCTGAGCGCCTGCGGGAGACTATGAAAGGAGAAATCGCAGATGAAAGTATTATCCAGAGCGCTGATCACGCTTCTAGTCCTGGCGGCCATCCCGTTCGCGGCGCTAGGGCAAGTCACGACAGGCAGCCTTAGCGGAGTCGTCACCGATCCGAGCGGCGCCATCGTGGTGAGCGCCACCGTCACCATCAGGAACAATGCGACGGGCGCCGAGCGCACCGCCGCCACCAACGAGCAGGGCAACTTCGAATTCACCCAGGTCGAGCCGGGAACCTACACGGTCGGCGTCGAGGCGGCGGGCTTCAAAAAGTCTGTCGCGCCCAACGTCGTCGTCGAGGTCGCCAAGCCCGCGAACCTGACGCTGGCGCTCGAGGTCGGCAACGTCGGCGAGAGCGTCACGGTCACCGCGGCTCAGGACGTGATCAACGCGACGAGCCCGACGCTCACCAACGTCATCAACACGCGCCAGGTGCAAGACCTGCCGCTGCCCGGGCGCAACCCCCTCGACCTCGCGGCGCTCCAGCCCGGCGTCGCCGTGACGGGCACGGGCAACCGCACCTCCTCCATCAGCGGACTGCGCGGCTCGGCGACGAACGTCGTCCAGGACGGCATCAACGCGATGGACAACTTCGTGAAGACCGACTCGCTGTTTGCGCTCACCGCCCCGTCGCTCAACTCGACGAGCGAGATCAGCGTCACGACGGGGACGAACGCCTCCGAGGCGGGGCGCGGCGTCGCCCAGGTGCGGCTCGTCACGCGCGGCGGCACCAACGAGTTCCACGGCGAGACCTTCTACCTCGTCCGCAACGACTTCTTCGAAGCCAACAACTTCTTCAACAACCTGAGCGGCACGCCGCGCCCGCGTGAGCACCAGCACTTCTTCGGCTTCGACGTGGGCGGCCCGATGTACTTACCGCGGCTCGGCGAGGGCGGCAGGCGCATCTGGAACGGCCACGACAAGGCGTTCTGGTTCTTCTCCTACGAGGGCTTCCGCGAGCACTTCCAGGCGACGCGCAACCGCACGGTGCTGACGCAGGAGGCGCGCAACGGCACCTTCCGCTACACGGGCTCGAACGGGCAGACGCAGACGATCAACCTTCTCACGCTCGGGCCCACTGCGGCGCGCCAGCTCAACCCGGTCACGCAGGCGCAGCTCGCCGCCATGCCGCTGCCGAACAACACCCTCGTCGGCGACTCGCTCAACACCGCCGGCTTCCGCTACAACGTGACCGGCTCGGATCCGAGCGACAAGTTCGTCGCGCGCTACGATCACCAGTTGGTCGAGAAGTCGCCGCTCGGCTCGCACAAGCTCGAGTTCGTCCTCAACCGCGCCAAGTTCAGCCTCTTCCCCGACACCTTCAACGCCATCGAAGCCCCGTTCCCCGGCGGGATAGACGCCGGTCAGGGCTCGACGCGCTGGCTCATCACGGCGGCTGATCACTCGACCTTCGGTCAGATCACGAACGAGGCACGCTACGGCCGCCAGTGGTCGCCCGTCACCTTCCTGCGCGCCGCGCCTCCGGGCAGCCCGTTCTTCGTCTCGTTCGCCTCGGTGACGAACTTCGACAACACGTTCATGAGCCAGGGGCGCACCACGACCGTCAACCAGTGGATCGACAACCTGGCGATGCCCAAGGGCGCGCACACGCTGCGCTTCGGCGCCGACTTCCAGCAGGTTCTCGCCGACACCTTCAACGACGCGGGCATCGAGCCGACCGTCACGCTCGGGAGCAACACGGCGAACTCGACCGGCATCACCGCCGCCAACTTCCCGCTCCTGCCCTCGGGCTCGACCGGCACGACCATCGTCACCCGCGCGCAGAACGTCTTCGCCGACATCACCGGCTTCCTCGGCTCGGCGGCTGCGACCTTCAACGTGACGAGCCCCACGTCGGGCTTCGTCTCCGGCGCGACCCGCTCGCGCATCTTCCGCGAGCGCGACCTCGCCCTCTACGCGGAAGATCAGTGGCGCACGCGCCCGAACCTAACGCTCAACTACGGGCTGCGCTGGGACTACCAAGGCGTGCCCACACTGCCCAACGGACTCGGCATCCAGGTGACGAACCCGAACGACATCTTCGGCATCTCGGGTCCCGGCAACCTGTTCAACCCGAACGCGCCCGCCGGCGCGGCGACCGCCAAAGCCACGCTCGAGTTCGTCAGCGGTAATACGGGCAAGGGGCTCTACAACAACGACTGGAACAACTTCGCGCCGTTCTTCGGCTTCGCCTACTCGCCGCGCTTCAAGGGCGGCTTCATGGGCAAGATGTTCGGCGGCGAGGGCACCAGCTCGATCCGCGGCGGCTACTCGATTAGCTACACGCACGACGGCTTCACCGTCATCAGCAACGCGCTCGGCACAGGCACGACCAACCCCGGACTGATTGCGACGGCCAACAACACGACGCCGACCGGCGTGCTGTCCGCCTCGGGCGTCGCGCTGACGACGCCGACCTTCACGATGCCGATCACGGATCGGACGAACTTCCTCGCCAACCCGAACAACAGCCTGTGGGCGATTGATCCCAACCTCCGCACGCCCTACGTCCAGCAGTGGTCTATCGGCTTCGAGCGCGAGATCACGCACAACATGGCGTTCGAGGTGCGCTACGTCGGCAACCACGCGATCAAGCTCTGGCGCGCGAACAACTTCAACGAAGTTAACATCTTCGAAAACGGGTTCCTGCAGGAGTTCCTGAACGCGCAGAAGAACCTCGCCGCCCGCGGCGGCACGAGCTTCGCTCCCGGCTGCGCGGGCTGCGTCGCGCTCCCGATCTTCGACAAGTTCTTCGCGGGGCTGGCCGCGTCGAGCGGCTACACCAACTCCACGTTCATCAGCAACCTGACGCAGAACAACATCGGCACGCTGGCGAACTCGCTCGCCTTCTCGACGACCTACCGCGCCAACCGCGAGAACCCGGCGCTCGGCATCCCCGCGAACTTCTTCGTGGCTAACCCGAACGCCAACGGCATCACGCTCCTGTCGAACAACTCGATGTCGAACTACAACTCGCTCCAGATGGAACTGCGCCGCCGCTTTTCGCGCGGCTTGCAGTTCCAGGCGGACTACACCTTCAGCAAGACGATGACCGACGCGCGCGACGCCTACGGCAGCCAGAGCGATCTCACGTCGTTCCGAACGCTGCGCAACACGCGCCTCGACTACGCCCGCTCTAACCAGGATCAGACCCACCGCTTCGTCGCCAACGCGATCTACGATCTCCCCTTCGGCCACGGGCGGGATTTCCTGAGCGGCGCGAACGGGCTGGTCAACCGCCTCATCGGCGGCTGGACCGTGAGCGGCATCGTCACCTGGCAGTCGCGCCCGCCATTCTACGTCGCCTCGAACCGCGCCACCTTCAACCAGTTCAATGCGGCTAACAACCCCGCCGATCTGGTCGGCATCAGCTTCGAGGAGTTCAAGAAGAACCTCGGCATCTTCAAGACGCCGACGGGCGTGTACTTCATCAACCCGAGCCTGCTGAATATCACCACCAACGCCGCGGGGCAGTTCGTCAGCTCCACGCCGAAGGCCGGGCTGTTCGGCGTCCCGGCTCCGGGCACGTTCGGCAACTTCCCGATCAACTCGCTTAACGGTCCCGCCTACTTCAACATTGACGGCGGACTCGTCAAGCGCATCCCGATCACCGAGCGCGTTCGCTTCGAGTTGAAGACGACGTTCATCAACATGCTCAACCACCCGAACTTCGTCTACAACACGCAGAGCATTGATTCGACCAGCTTCGGTCGCATCACCTCGACGAGCGGCAACGACCGCATCATCCACTTCACCTTCAAGCTCACCTGGTAGGTGGCTGAAGCACCACCCGACCGGGAGGGGGCGATCCGCGAGGGTCGCCCCCTCTCCTTATTAAGCGTCATCCGCCACGCGCCGTCCGCCGCGCCGCGCTGTGTAAGAATCCGCCGCGGCGACACTCTAAACCCAGACCTTCGGTGGAAACCCT
>JAIVGV010000124.1 GCA_020201365.1 Acidobacteriota bacterium | reverse complement strand
TCGCCGAAGCGCGTGTAGTAGCCGACCAAGTCGCGCCAGACCTGCTTCGAGGCGGAGAGCCGGTCGTAGTCCGGCACCTCGGGCGACGAATCGTCGGCGCGGCTGATGACGGAGTAGCCGCGGTAATGAAGGTCAGCCGCGTCGGGGCTGATCCGCGTCGTGCGGACTTGCGCGTCCGGCAGCCCGCGAGCCCACTCGATTGAGTCCCAGAAGATTTCGAGGTTGGTGCGCAGGCGCAGGCGGCGCGGCGCGCCCGGACGAAAGACGTGCGAGAGATCGAAGAGGCAAATCTTCTTGCGCCCGGCGGGGAACCCGAGGTTCGGCTCGGCTGTAACCCAGCCGCCTTTGCCGTCCGGCACTTCGAGGCTCAGCGGCCTGGCACTCACGCCGTGCCCCTGACTGATCGCGACGTTGATTGACGAATCGGTCGGGTGCATCCACCCTCGCGCGATCAGGTAGAGCGGCACATCTCGCGGCGCCTCGTCGCCGAGATCGATTTCGACGTAGTGGTCGCGCGTCACGCCCTGGTAGCGCCCGCGCCCGAAGGTGTCGAGATATTTTCCGTCGAGCGCGAGCACGGCGTCCGTCACGTCCCGACCTTGATCGTCCCACGCGCGCGCGATCCTGTGCGGCGTCCCGACGGTCGTGATCGCTAGTTTGGCGGGCGGGACGACGAAACGCTCGTCAACGAAGACTTCCGTGCCCTGCGGGTGATCGACGGTCATCAAGGCGAGCTGGTCGTAGTAATAAGTCTCCCACAGCTCGGCGGTGAAGCGCAGATCGTAGAAGCCGTCGCGCGGGGCGAGTTCGTCCCTCCCGATCTTGTACCACTCCTCGGTCGCCTCGACGCGCGCCGTGCCGAGCGTGTTGATGCGAAGCCCGATCGCCGAGCCCCACGGCACGGCGTCCTTGACGAACTTCATCTCCTTACCGTCGTAGGCGAAGAGGAACGGGCAAGAGCCCTTGAGCCGCTGCTCGGCGGTGATGGTCTCGTCGGCTTTCAGCTCGAACTCGGCGCGGACAGAGCCGTTGGGCCAGACGATACGCACCACGTCCGCGCCCGTTTCGTCGCCGAGACCGAAGTGGACGAGCGGACTCGTGATCAGTTGCTTCTGCGCGAGCAGCCCCGCGCGTATCTCCATCTCGCCGCCGACGCCGAAAGAGTTGATGCGCTGATCGCCGACCGCCTTCGCCGCGCGCGGGCGCACCTGCTGCCAGTGATAGTTCTTCGCGCCGCGGCTGACGGCGCGCGCGGGCTGCCCGTCCGCCGTCAAGCCCAGTAGATCGAGTCTGCCGTCGCCGTCCAAGTCCGCCGCGCCGAAGACGCGCGGTGCGGCGGATGGCTTATCAAGTTGTTTGAAATTACCACGTTCGTCACTCAGCCATGTGAGCGCGTTCGTCATCTCTTTACCCGTCGGAGCTGTCGCGCTTGGCGAGTTCGACGTGAGCACGAGATCGATCCCGCCATTGTTATCTAGGTCTGCGACGAGCAGACGGAATTCTCCTTCGAGAAAATTGGGAGCGTCACTAACGTGCGCGACCTCCGCCGCGTCCCACGCCTTGCCTTCGTTCTGATCGGAAAGGCGAACGATGACGCCGTCGGCTTGCACGACAAGTAAATCGAACACGCCGTCGCCGTTCACGTCGGCGACGGCGACGGCGCGCACGGGCGGCAGGCTCGGCGGGAGCGCGCGCTCGTTGAATTGCCCCGCGCGCTCGTTGGCGAAGACGTGGAGCCTGTTCGCGCCGTCAATCACCGCCGCGTCGGCGTCGCCGTCGGCGTCTATGTCCGCCCACGCGAAGCCGCGCAAGCCGTAGACGTTCGCGAACGGGCGGGCTTCGGCAAACGTGCCGTCGCCGTTGTTACGCAGGACGACGGGCAAGCCCTGCGCCGCGCCGAGGACGATGTCGAGATCGCCGTCCGCGTCAACGTCAGCCGCCCACGCGCCGAGGTATGCGGCGTTGACGATTGAGGTCGGGAGCTTGGCTTGCGCCGTCACGTCCGTGAACGTGTTGGCGTCGTCTTGCCTGAGCAGCCTGACGCCGCCCGCGCCCGCGAGCACGAGGTCGGTCTTGAAGTCGTAGTTGAAATCCATCCCCGTGACGCCTTCGGGGCCGGGCGGCGTGGCGGACGCGCCACCGGGAAACGAGTAGGTCGCGCCTCCCGCGAGACGCACTTCGCGCCCGTTCGCTTCGACCACCGTGGGCGCGCCTTCGCCGTCGAGGGAGATCGCGCCGATCCAGTTCCAGTGCGCGTCGCCGACGTTTGGCAGTTGCTCCGTTGTGAATGTGAGCGCCGTGTCTGCGGGCGCGGGCGCGAAGGTCGGCGTTTCGAGGCGCAGGAAGTGCGTGAAAGGTTGAGCCTCTTCGCCGGGCGGCGGCTTGATGGCGGCGAGACTCTGCCGGAATTCGGGGACGCGCACCAGCACGTTGCGCAGGAACGCTACGCGCGTCGCCGCCGCGCGCGGGTCTGCGGCGGCGGCTGACTCGACGGCGCTCAACTGCTCTTGCACCTCCGGGGGCCAGCCGGACGAGCGCGCGGAGATTTGACCGACCGCGGCGCGCAGCGTCTCGGCGTCGCCCCGCTTGGCGGCGACGCGCGCGAGTTCGAGCAGCGCGGCGAGGTTGTCGGGTTGCGCTTCGAGTATCTTCCCGACGAGGCGTTGAAACTCCGCCTCGCCGTTCTCGTCGCCCTCCCGCTCGATCTCTTCGGCGAGCTTAAACGTGGCGACCAGGTTCCCGGGATTGAGTTCGACCGCCTTGCGCAGCGCGGCGACGGCTTCCGCCGGGCGACCGCGGCCGCTTTCGAGGAGACCGATGAGGTATTGAATTTGATCACTTTCGGGGGCGAGAGAGCGCGCGCGCTCGAGACGCAGCGCGGCGTCGTCGAAGTTCCTCTGGCGCAGGGCGAGCAGCCCCCAGTTCGCCCAGCCCGCGGGCTCGCCCGCGACGAGTCGCGTCATCCCCGCGAGCTCGGCGTCGGCGCGCACGTCGTCGCCGACCTGCAAAGCCGCCAGACCGACGTAGAAAGTTCTGACGGCATCGGCGTACTCTTTCGACGACTTGCCCGGCAGCCGTGCGCCCGTCTGACACCCGGCGACGAACATGAAGACGGCGGCTGGAATGATGAGCGGGGCGAGTCGGTAATGATCCGGGAGGCGCATCCTTATCGTGAAAGCTTGCGGCGGCGTTAGAGGCTGTTCCGGGCGACTCTACACGCTTCTGCCCGCGCCTGCAACAAAGTGTCCGGCGGGTGCGCCGCCGACCAATTTAATTGGCGGAGATCGTCTCTTGATGAAGTCCGCCGTAACTTGACAACGCGGTTCGCCGACGTATATTCGAGAAGGTTTCCCCGCCTGCCGACTCGCGTCTTCCCGAAGCTGACCGGCGACGCGCGCACCTTTTGCTCCGACAGACCTATGAACAAAATCAGTCACGCACTCGCCCTGTCCGCCGTCTTATTAATCCCCCTCGCCGCGACTTCGACGCTGATCACGAAGTCGTCTGCGCGCCTCTCGCCTCAAACGATCTCCGCCCCGGCGTCGCGCGAGGACGCTTACCGCGCCAACAACATCGGCGTCGCGCTCCTCGAACAGTTCAAATACAGAGAGGCTGCCGACTCGTTCCGCCGCGCCCTGCAACTCGATCCCAAACTCTCGCTCGCACGCATCAACCTCGCCATCGCGCTCTACAACCTTCCCGACGCGGCGGGCGCACAGCGCGAGGCGCAGACGGCAGCCGCCGCCGCGCCCGACGCGCCGCAGCCCCCGTACATTCTGGGTCTGCTCGCCAAGTCGCAGAGCCGCACGGACGACGCGGTCGCGGCGTTCCAGCGCGTGCTCAAGATCGATCCCGGTGACGTGGGCGCGAACGTCAATCTCGGCCAACTCTACTCGCAGGGGCGAAGGTACGACGAAGCGATCGCCGCCTTCCGCGCCGCGCTCGCGTCGGAGCCCTACAACGGCACGGCGCTCTACAACCTCGGCACGGCGCTCCTGCGCGCGGGCCAGCGCGACGAGGGCCAGCGCGCGATGCAGCGGTTCCAGGCTCTGCGGCAGGGCGGCGCGGCGACCATCATCGGGCAGAACTATCTCGAACAGGGCCGGTACGCGGAGGGCGTCGTCTCCACCGGCGCGGAGCCCGAACTCGTTGACAAGCGCACGCCGGATGTCGCCTTCACCGACGCGACCGCGTCGGTCATGCCCAAGCTCCCCGCCGACACGTGGCCTGTGAAGGACGACTTCCTCGAACAGGGGAGCGGCGCGGTCGCGCTCTTCGACTACGACGGCGACGGCGATCTCGATCTGCTCGAAGTCGCGGGCGCGCGCCAGCGCCTCTACCGCAACGACGCGGGGAAGTTCACCGACGTGACGGCGCAGTCGGGCGCGCTCGCGGCGGAGGCGTCGGGCACGGCGACGGGCGCGGTCGCGGGCGACTTCGACAACGACGGGCGTCCCGACCTCTTCATCCTGCGCTACGGAGCGAGCGCGCTCTACCACAACGACGGCGGGGGGCGCTTCTCGGACGTGACCGCCGCCGCCAAGATTCCGAACTACCCGTACCTCTCGCGCTCCGTCGCCTTCGTTGACTACGATCACGACGGCGACCTCGACCTCTTCATCGCGGGTGGCAGCGATCCGACGGAAGCTTTGAAGACGAATAAGAGTCTGAAAGAGCACCCGCCGAAATCGCTTTACACCATTGTTTCATTCTCGCCCCCCGCGCCCAGTCTCCTGCTACGCAACAACGGCGACGGCACTTTCAACGATCAGACTAAGGCTGCGAAACTCTCCGACGCGGTCAGCGCGCTCGCGGTCGTCCCGACCGACTTCGACAACCGGCGCGACATCGACCTGCTCGTCAAAGCGAGCGGCGGGGTCGCCCTCTGGCGCAACATGCGCGACGGCAGCTTCCTCGATGTCGCCAAAGATGTCGGGCTCGGCGCTGACGAACTCAAGGCCGCGTCGAGCGTCGCCGTCGGCGACGTGAACAAGGACGGCTTCACGGACTTCTATTTCGGCAACGGGCAGTGGGCCGGCTACTTCGCGCTGAGCGACGGCAGCAGCCACTTCAAACTCAAGCGCGGCCCCGGCGAGACTTCCGTCGAACCCGGATCGCCCGCAGCCAAGAGCAACGACGCGTCGCTGCTCCTCGATTACGACAACGACGGCCTGCTCGATCTCGTCACCGCCGTCACGACCGGCGGCGCGGGCGACGTGCACATGGAGCTGCGCGTCTGGCGCAACACGGGCGACGGCTGGGCGGACGTGAGCGAGAAGGCGGCGCGGGGCTTGCGCGCTGAAGTTGGCGCAATCGGGACGCCGCTCGCGCGCGCGCGCCTGCTCGCGGCGGGCGACCTGGACGGCGACGGCGACACGGACATCGTCTTCGGCGTGCCCGGTGGGGGCTTGCGCGTCGCGCGCAACGAAGGGGGAAATCGCAATCGCTCGCTGCGCGTGCAGCTCGCAGGCAAGGTGAGCAACCGCAACGGCGTCGGCGCGAAGATCGAAGTCAGAGCCGGAAGCCTGCTGCAAAAACTTGAGACCTACTCGGCGAGCCCCGCGCCCGCGCCCGCCGACGTCGTCTTCGGACTCGGGCAGCGCGAGTCGGCGGACGCCGTGCGCGTCGTCTGGCCCTCCGGCGTCGTGCAGGCGGAGACGCAGACGCCGGGCGC